>NZ_JAKSYQ010000060.1:0-118152 GCF_022829665.1 Methylobacterium sp. E-041
CGAGGCGCACGTGCCCGAGGTGATCGGCGCCGCCCGGCCGGCCGTGGATGCGGCCACCACCGATCTCGACTTCGTCCGCCTCGACGCAGCCGCCTTCGCCGAGGCTCCCAAGATCTCGATCGACTACGCGGTGCTGGAGCGCACGACGCGCGCCGGCGTGCTGCCGGTGTCGTTCCCGTGGTCGGACCTCGGCACCTGGGACGCGGTCGGGCAGGTGCTCGACCGCGATGAGCAGGGCAACGCCTTGCGGGGCCGGGACGAGCTCGCCGGCACCTCGAACAGCCTGGGGCACAGCGAGGGCGAGGGGCTGACCACGGTGGTCGGCCTCGACGACGTGGTGGTGGTGGCGACCCCCGACGCCGTGCTGGTCGCCTCGAAGGCGCAGTCGGGCCGGGTCAAGGAACTGGTCGCCGGCCTGCGCAAGAAGGCCCACCCGGAGGCCGACGCGCACCGGCGGATGTACCGGCCCTGGGGCTGGTACCAGCGCATCGACATCGGCGAGCGCTTCCAGGTCAAGCGCATCATGGTGAAGGTCGGCGGACGGCTCTTGCTGCAGAAGCATTTCCACCGCGCCGAGCACTGGGTGGTCGTCAAGGGCACGGCCGAGGTCACGCTGAACGAGCAGATCATCCTCGTGCATGAGAACGAAGGGGTGTACCTGCCGATCGGCGCGCTGCACCGCCTGACCAACCCCGGCAAGATCCCGCTCGAGCTGATCGAGGTCCAGGTCGGCTCCTACACCGGCGAGGACGACATCGTCCGCGTCGAGGATGTCTACGGGCGGTAGCGATATCGCCGTACGTCTCGGCTGCGTGACGCCGCCAGCGGAGCGGCGACGACCGCACCACGCTCGCGATCGGGCTGCGAGCCCGTGCCACCCTTTCCGACCGCCCGTGTCGAACCACGCCGCATCACCAGCAACGAGCACGGTCTTATCTCCAAAAGAGCTACACGCTATTTGCCCGCTGGAGTGATCGGCTTGTTCCAAATAGACCGATACCCGCCCTGTCGTCCGACGATATTTGCGGACATCATTCTTTCACTTGTCGTCTTCGACGCCGCCGACGTGGCGTTGGCCTGGGTAACCTCACGAGAGGAGTCGGTACGATGCGCGTCGCCGTCATTGGATCAGGATATGTCGGTCTCGTCTCGGGCGCATGTTTCGCGGATTTCGGACACACCGTCGTCTGCGTCGATCGCGACGCCGACAAGATCTCCGCTCTGAGACGCGCCGTCCTGCCGATCTACGAGCCGCATCTGGACGGCATGGTCGCCAGCAATCTCGCGGACGAGCGCCTGAGCTTCTCGACGGATCTCGCGACGGCGGTGGCATCGGCCGAGGTGGTCTTCATCGCGGTCGGAACGCCGGCGCGCGCCAGGGACGGCCAAGCCGATCTGAGTTTCGTCTTCGATGCCGTCCGGGAAGTCGCCGTGGCGCTGAGCGGCTACGCCGTCATCGTGGTGAAGTCGACCGTGCCGGTCGGGACCGGCGACGAGGTCGAGCGCATCGTCCGGGAGCTGCGGCCGCAGCTCGATTTCGCCGTCGTCTCGAATCCGGAGTTCCTGCGGGAGGGGGCGGCGATCAACGATTTCAAGCGGCCGGACCGTATCGTCGTCGGCGCCGAAGACGAGCGCGCGCGGGCGGTGATGGAGGAGCTCTACCGGCCGCTGTTCCTCAACAAGGCTCCGATCCTGTTCATGGGCCGGCGCAGCTCGGAGATGACGAAGTACGCGGCCAATGCCTTCCTCGCCACGAAGATCGCCTTCATCAACGAGGTCGCGGACCTCTGCGAGCAGGCCGGCGCAGATGTCCAGGACGTCGCGCACGGCATCGGCCTCGACAAGAGGATCGGCGCCAAGTTCCTGCATGCCGGGCCCGGCTTCGGCGGCTCCTGCTTCCCGAAGGACACCCAGGCGATGATCGCCATGGCGCAGGCGCACGGGGCGCCCATGCGCATCGTCGAGACCGCGGCCGCCTCGAACGATCATCGCAAGCGCATCATCGCCCGAAAGGTCATCGCGGCCTGCAGCGGCGTGCGCGGGCGGACGATCGCGATCCTGGGGCTGACCTTCAAGCCGAATACCGACGACATGCGCGAATCGCCGGCGATCTCGATCATCACGGCGCTGCAGGATGCCGGCGCGCGGATCCGTGCCTACGATCCCGAAGGAATGGATCAGGCCCGCGCGATGATCGCCAACGTCTCGTACTGCCTCGACGCGTACGATTGCGTGGTCGATGCGGATGCCGTCGTGATCGTCACCGAATGGGACGTGTTCCGTGCGCTCGATCTCGATCGCCTCCGCGGCGCGATGGCCCGGCCCATCCTCGTCGACCTGCGGAACGTCTACGGCCCCGAGCGGGTCGAGAAGGCGGGCTTCCGCTACGTCGGCGTCGGGAAGGGCGATGCCGACGCCGGCAAGCCGGATCGCGTGGTCCCGCTGGCGCTTGCGGGGTGACGGCACGGCCCCGGTCGCGCGTCACGCGACCGGGGCGTCTCACGTCCGGTCGTTCCTCGTCGTGACCGAGCGGGCAACCATCCCTTCCGTTGTTCCGGCGCCCCGAGACGAGCCCGATTGTTCTTCCGAATTAACGGACCGGAGGCTGTGCGAACGGCGCAGCTACGCGGCCGTCAGTGCGATGGCCCGCTCGCGTTCTCGTCCGGAGCCGCTGCGCTGCGCACCATCGTCATGGCCTCGTTCCGTCGCCGCAGCTCGGTCGGCGACAGGCCGGTCCAGCGCCGAAACGCGACGACGACCGCGCTCGCCTCGCGATAACCCAGCAGCCACGCGATCTCCGTGATCGGCAAACCCTTGATCCGGATGTAGTAGTTGGCGAGCTCGGCCCGCAGCTCGTCCAGGACCCCGCTGAAGGTCT
Source organism: Methylobacterium sp. E-041 (assembly GCF_022829665.1). NCBI lineage: Bacteria > Pseudomonadati > Pseudomonadota > Alphaproteobacteria > Hyphomicrobiales > Methylobacteriaceae > Methylobacterium > Methylobacterium sp. E-041. The sequence goes on from NZ_JAKSYQ010000060.1 coordinate 2,879, forward strand.
TGCCCTCCTCGCGAAGCCGGCGCGACAGCGTGCGGGTGCTCATCCCGAGGTCGCGCCCAATGTCGGCCATGGTCGCCGTCCGGTTCGAGAGCCTCGGCGCCATCGCCTTCTTGACGTCGGACCAGAGGAACTTCGGCTCCGCCTGCGCCGCCTCGGCCGCATGCTCGAACTGACGGACGAGCGACCCGTGGAGGTAGGGGTCGAAGCTCGGCAGGCGCGCATTCGCGATGTCGACCGCGAATGCGATCCGGTTCTCCGATGCGCCGAAGTCGACCGGTGCGGCGAACGAGGTCTCGGTGTCTTCGGCGGTCTCGGGATGGACGTGGACGAAGCTCACGCCGAGCGGCGTCGCCGGCGTGAACGACGTCACCAGTCGATAGAGCGAGAGCATCAGGAATTCCGAAAGATGCCGGCTGGGGGCCAAGCCGACGTCGAGGGGGCGCACGGCCACCGTGAGGGCGACGTCGGATTGGCGATACGAGGCGTCGAGCCCGGCATCCTGCGTGCGCACGTAGCGCTCGAAGCAGCTCAGCGCCTCGCCGACCGTTTCCGACGACGCCATCAGGTAGAAGAACAGGCCCAACCGGCGCAGCTCGTAATCCTGGGCGATGTGCAGGCCGAGCGACCGGTCCTGGAGCACGTCGGCCGCAGTATCGAGAAAGACGCCCTGCTTCTCGGCCGCGTCGCCGCGCACCGGCATGTCCGCATCCGCGCCGACGAGGCCGGCCTGACGAAGCAGCGGATCGGGCTCCAACCCGGCCAGGACGAGCCGTTCGACCGCGAGCGCGACGGCCGTGCTGCTCAGGGACGGATCTTGTGGCAGCGCTGCGCCGAGGTCCGTCATGCGACCGCTTCACGGATCGGGTTCACGAGAGGAACGAGAGCGGATGCAGCCGACGAAAAGTTCGTGGCCGGGATCGCTCGAGATCGCCGAGGCGCGACGTCGCAAATATCTGGCGCGAAAAGACAAGACAGCGAGTCCATGGCGGGCGTATCCAATGGTCAAGCCGGCTACATCGAGCGTCCGCGCAACCGCGAACGCAATACGGTTTCTCTCAGTATTGAGAGAAACTTAGACGTCGCTCGGCCTGCACGTCAACGAGAACCCTCAGCTGATCGGGAGCGCAATAGTGGCGTCACAGACCTTTGGGATTACTTCTACCAGCATGCCTGCAGGCGCCATCGTGGTGCCGGTCGGCGTGGACATCCAATCCGTCGTCGACTCCGCGCCTGCGGGATCGACCTTCTGGATCGAGGCCGGCGAGCATCGCATGCAGTCGGTCACGCCGAAGGACAACGACCACTTCATCGGTCAGGAAGGTGCGATTCTCAACGGTTCGCATCAGATCACGGATTTCACCAAGGAAGGCGCGAATTGGGTCGCGAGCGACCAGACCCAGGAGGGCATGCGTCTTTCGACCGACAAGGGCATTCCCGGTGCCGAGCGTGCGGGCTATCCCGAGACGTTCTTCATCGACGACAAACCGCTCTCGCCCGTCGATTCGCTCGGCAAGGTCGCGCCGGGCAAGTTCTACTTCGACTACGCCGCCGACAAGATCTACTTCCAGGACGATCCCGCCGGCCACAAGGTCGAGGCCGGCGTGAGCCCGTTCGCCTTCGCGGGCGGAGCCAAGGGCGTGACCGTCGAGAACCTGGTCATCGAGAAGTACGACCCGCCGGTGCAGCACGCGGCCGTGGGATGGGACCCGTCGGCCCAGGGATGGGTGGTCCAAAACAACGAGATCCGGCTGAACTACGCCCTCGGTGCCTACGTTGGAACGGACGGCAAGATCGTCGGCAACAACATCCACGACAACGGCCAGATGGGTCTCGGCGCGAATGGCACCGACATTCTCGTCCAAGGCAACGAGATCGGCCACAACGGATATTTCGCCGGCATCGATCCCGGCTTCGAGGGCGGCGGCAGCAAGTTCGCCCAGACGACCAACCTCCAGGTCTTGGGTAATTATGCCCACGACAACAACGGCTACGGCCTCTGGACCGATATCGACAATATCCACACACTCTACGACGGCAATACCGTCGTCAACAATCTCGCCGGCGGCATCAGCCACGAGATCAGCTACGACGCCACGATCCGCAACAACGTCGTGACGGGGAACGGCAGCCCGACGGCGCCCTGGCTGTGGGACGGTCAGATCCAGATCCAGAACTCGAAGAACGTCGAGGTCTACGGCAACCATGTCGACGCGACGACCGGCGGCAACGGAATCACCTTGATTCAGCAGGACCGCGGATCGGGCGCGTACGGCCCGCACACCACCACCGGCAACGCGGTCCATGACAACGTGATCGTCGACGGCACGCCGGGCGCCGGCGTCTCCGGCTCGGTCGCCGACTTCGACGAGGCCGGATTGCGCAACGGCGGAAACAGCTTCGCCAACAACGCGTACCACTACGCCGACCCCTCGGGGCAGCACTTCTCCTGGGTGAACACCGGCTACGATTTCAGCGGCTTCCAAACGACCGCCGGCGAGGATGCCGGTGCGACGATCTCGACGCAGATCCCGGTGGCGCAGACCGTGCCCGTCGGGTTCACGCCCGCCCCCGAGACGCCGGCACCAAGCGAGCCGGGATCCCAGACGCCTCCCGTCGCGGCCGACCCCGCCCTGCCCGCGACCACCGCCCCGGCGGCACCGGAGCATGCGGGATCCGCCGATCCGGCCTCGACGCCCGTCGTCTCCACCCCCGTCGCGACGGAGCCAGCGTCGCCGGCGACCGCGCAGCCGGCGGCTCCCGAGCAGACCGGCTCCACGGCTCCGGCGCCCGTGACCGCGCAGCCCGGCGCGGGGATCGGCGATGGGACGCCCCCCGTCCCGGCGGCCCCGGACGAAACATCCGCGACGGGGAGTGCGCCGCACACCGACCAGCACGACCCCGGTCGTGGCTTGGCGCACTGCCATGGGGGCACGGAGGCACGGGGCGGCGGCGCGACGCCGACGAGCCCCGTCTCGGCATCCAGCGACGCGCACCCGTCCTGGGCCGATCTGCTGGCCGACCATGGCGTCGACCCGTCCGTCGCCAGCGCCATCTCGGCTCGCCTGGACGGCCATGTCGATTGGCAGGCCGTGGCCGGCAACGCGCTGCAGCACTACGCCGGACTGGCCGAGCAGCACTGGGCGAATCACGCCGGGGCCGAGACCGCGACGCCGATCGACCACTTCCACCACGCCTCTGCGGGCGGCCATTGGGGCTGACGCCGTCGAGACGAACACGACGGGGGGCCGGTCATCGGATCGGCCCTCCCCGGCGACGCGCGCTGCATTTCCAGCGACCAAACGCCTGACCGCCCTCTCGCTCCGCTCGGGCAGAGGGGCACGGCGACGGGCGGCGCACAGCGCACCCGGCATCAGGATCGCTCCGATCCGCGGGGCGATGGCAGCTGACGCCGCCGGTCCCGCATACCCGAAATCCTCCTCCATCGACTGCAAGGACGGTGATGTGGTGTTCGTGAAACCGCAGCCTGCACATCCCCGCGCGGCGTCCCGGCTGCCGGCCGGGGGCTCCGAGATCGCCTCCGCGATCGTCGTTGCCCGCCGCGCCCTGGTCGGGCTTGCCGTGATCAGCGGCCTCGTGAACATCCTGTGCCTGACCGGATCGTTCTTCATGCTCGAGGTCTACGATCGGGTGATTCCGAGCCGCAGCATCGCGACGCTGGTGGGTCTGTGCCTGCTGGCGCTGACCCTGTTCGTGTTCCAGGGGGCCTTGGAGGTGTTGCGCGCGCGTGCGCTGGTTCGCGTCGGCGCCATGCTGGACGAGTCGCTCGGCGTCCGCGTCTTCGAGACCACCATCCGGGCGCCGCTGGTCGGGCGCATGCCCGACGACGGGCTGCTGCCGGTGCGCGATCTCGATGCCCTGCGCAGCTTCCTCAGCGGCCCGGCCCCGGGGGCATTGTTCGACCTCCCCTGGATGCCGCTCTACCTCCTGATCTGCTTCCTGTTCCATCCGCTGATCGGCCTCGCCGCCCTGTCGGGAGCCGGCGTGCTGGTGGCCCTGACCATCGTCACGGACCGCCTGATCCGGCGGCCGATGCAACGGGCGACGGAACACGCGGCCAGCCGCGGCAGCCTGGCCCAAGCCGGGCAGCGCAACGCCGAAGTGCTCGCCGCCATGGGCATGCGCGACACCTTCATCCGGCGCTGGTCCGGCGCCAACCGCCGCTTCCTCGACGCGCAGCAGGTCGTCGCCGACATCGCCACCGGCCTCGGCTCCGCATCCAAGGTCTTCCGGCTCGCGCTCCAATCCGGCGTGCTGGCGCTCGGCGCCTGCCTCGTCATCTCGGGCGAAGCCTCCTCGGGCATCATCATCGCGAGCTCGATCCTGGTTTCGCGGGCGCTGGCGCCGGCGGAACTGGCGATCGCGAACTGGCGCAGCTTCGTCGCGGCCCGGCAGAGCTGGCGCCGGCTCGACGTGCTCCTGACCGCTTTGCCCGTGATGCCGACGCCGCTGCAGCTGCCGGCGCCGCACCGGACCTTGAGCCTGCAGGCCGTCAGCGTCACGCCCCCTCAGATCCAGCGGCTGGTCCTGTCCGACATCAGCCTCGACCTGGAGGCGGGCACCTCGCTCGGCATCGTCGGGCCGAGCGCGTCCGGCAAGTCCTCGCTGGCGAGGGCGATCGTCGGCGTCTGGTCGCCGGTCAGGGGCAGCGTCCGCATCGATGGCGCCTCCCTCGACCAGTGGTCGAATTCGGCGCTCGGGCGCCACATCGGCTACCTGCCGCAGGAAGTCGAGCTCTTCGAGGGGACCATCGCCGAGAACATCGCCCGGTTCGACCCGAACGCGTCGGCGGACGCCGTGATCGAAGCGGCGCAGGCCGCCGGCTTCCACGACACCATCGTGCAGATGCCGGGCGGCTACGACGGCCCGATCGGCGAGCGCGGCGTCCGCCTGTCGGCGGGCCAGCGCCAGAGGGTCGGCCTGGCGCGGGCGCTCTACGGCAACCCGTTCCTCGTCGTGCTCGATGAGCCCAATGCCAATCTCGACGTGGCCGGCGAGACCGCGCTCGCGGCTGCATTGCACGGGGTTCGCGCGCGCGGCGGCATCTCGATCGTCGTCGCGCACCGTCCCAACGTGCTGGCGACCGTCGATCTCATTCTCGCTCTCGCGGACGGGCGCATCGCCGAGTTCGGTCCACGCGACGAGGTTCTCGGCCGGCTCCTTCGCCCGACCGCCGTCCCGACGACCGCTCCGCCGGCGAAGGTGCCCGCCCGGGCCGACGCGCCGAGGCCGGCCTTCGCCGCCGCACAGCAACGGTTCCGCGCATGATTCGGACTGTCCCAGGCCTAGCCCGCTCGCTCGAGCCGCGCCTTCGCCTCGCGCTGTCCCGTGCGCGCGCCGGCATCGGGACGGCGGCCGGACGCCTGCGCGCCCTGGCCGAGGTTTTCGTCCCGGCGCCGGGCGCCCATGGAAGCCCGAGCTACGATTCGCTGCTGCGTCAGCTGCGAGCCGCCGCGATCCTGTCCGGGATCCTCGTGTTCGGCATCGGTGGTTGGGCCTGCCTGACGTCGTTCTCGGGCGCGGTGATCGCGCCCGGGCAGGTCGTCGTCGAATCGGAGGTGAAGAAGGTCCAGCACCCGGTGGGCGGGGTCGTCGGCGCATTGAACGTCCGCGAGGGCGATCGCGTGCGATCCGGGCAGGTGCTGGTGCGCCTCGACGACACCCAGATCCGGGCCAACCTCGACATCGTCGTCAAGTCGCTCGACGAGACGACGGCGCGCCGTGCGCGCGACGAGGCGGAACAGCGCGGCGCCGACGGGCTGATCTTCCCGGCCGAGTTCCTCGAGCGCGCGAAGACCGACCCGACGGTGGCGAACCTGATCGCCGGAGAAACCGCCTTCTTCACCATCCGGCGCGCGACCCGCGGCGGCCAGAAAGCACAGCTCAACGAGCGGGTCGCCCAGCTCAACCACGAGATCACGGGCCTGAACGACCAGTCTCGGGCGAAGGAGGGTGAGATCGCGCTGATCCAGAACGAGCTTCGGGGATTGCGCGAGCTTCGCCAGAAGAACCTGATCCCCGTCTCGCGGGTGACGGCGCTGGAGCGCGAGGCGACCCGCCTCGACGGCGAGCGCGGCCAGCTCCTGGCGGCGATCGCGCAGGCGAAGGGCAAGATCAGCGAGACGGAGCTGCAGATCCTCCAGATCGACCAGGATATGCGCGCCGAGGTCGCAAAGGAACTCGCCGATATCCGTGCCAAGACCTCCGAGTACGTGGAAAAGCGAGTCGTCGCCGAGGACGCGCTGCGTCACATCGATCTGCGCGCGCCGCAGGACGGCATCGTCCACCAGATGAGCGTGCACACCATCGGCGGCCTCGTCACGCCGAGCGAGCCGGCGATGCTGATCGTGCCGCAAGCCGACGCGCTCGCCGTCGACGTGAAGATCCGCCCGGAGGACATCGACCACGTCCATGTCGGACAGCAGACCGTGCTCCGATTCACCGCCTTCGACCAGCGCACCACCCCCGAGATCAACGGCGTCGTCGACCGGCTTTCGCCCGATGTGACGAAGGACGCCAAGTCGGGCATGAACGTTTACACCGCCCGGATCGCGATCGGCGAAGAGGAGAGCAGGCGGCTCGGGAAGGCGAAGCTGCGCCCGGGCATGCCGGTCGAGAGCTTCATCAAGACGACGGAGCGCACCGTCATCTCCTTCCTGACGAAACCGCTCGCGGATCAGGTCGCCAAGGCTTGGCGCGAGAACTGAGCGCGCCCGGCCTAGGCTACGCGGATAGACCCATCGCCGGGCAGAAGAACCGGCGCGACCTGGCCGTGGCTGCCATTCGCCGCCCCTTCGAGATCGGAGGGCTCGCAGTCGGCGAGATGGTTGAGGGCCCAGATGGCGGCCTGGGTCCTGTTCTGAACGTGGGTCTTGCGAAGAATGGCCTTGACGTGAACCTTGACCGTGGCTTCGGCGATGTCGAGGTTTTGGGCGATGATTTTGTTGGACTCGCCCTGGACGAGGCATCGGAGAATGGCGAGTTCCCGAGAAGACAGATTGCAGTAGCGCGGCGCCTGCTCCGGCTTGCCGGGCTGATCGCCGTCCGGAAGAGGCGCATGAGCGGGCGTCGCCTCTCGACACTCGCCGGAACAGGCCGCGGACAGGGCGGCCGCGGGAAGCACGCGCTCTCCCAGCATCACCAGCTCGAGCGATCTGACGAAGGCGTCGGCGCCGATCGACCGCAACAGGACGCCGTCGGCGCCGGATTTCAGCAGGTCGACGCTCGCATCCGAATGATCGCCCTGGATCAGGCACACGATACGGCAATCCGGATACCGGGCCTTCAGCGCGCCGATGGTCGCGGTCGAGGGCGCGTCCACTCCCTCCATCGCCAGGATGGCCAGGCGCGGCGCCTTGTGCCCGGTCGAGGATGCCAGCAGAGCGGTGAGCGTGTCGGTCTTGGCGACGACCTGCAATCGCGTTCGAGCCAGGATGTGTTCCATCCCCTCTCGAAACAGGCTGTTCGGCTCGACCAGGGCCGTCTCGACGATCTCGTCCGTCCGACGGCGATTCACCGGCCGCGGCACGGAGGACCGCGCGCTTTTACGCTTCTCTACAGCCATGAGAGCCTGCCTAAGACAGTTTTGACATGTGACCGTCGAATATAATCAAATCGGTCCTTCTCCATATGTCTCAAAAGGCCAGCTTGGTCCTCCCAAAGTACTATGCGCCATGCAGCGCAGGCGGCGGCATCCGGATGCCGATGTCGATCCGTGTGCGATCCCGAGCACGTCCTGTGCCGAGCGTTCGATCCTGCGAATCGAGGAGGTTCGTAACTGTTGTCGAAACACTAGTTGGGGCGCCCGGGGCGACCATCATAAGTTACATTTCCGCCGCAAACGTTGTGCCCGATGCTCGGCCCTCGCTCTTCGGGGCATGCAAAAATTGCGACAACTGTTTTCTCATCCGCGATGTAGAGCCCTAATCGGATCTCGGTGGCTCCATTTTAGAATTGACTTATCCTCCAGGATTTCCATTCTCTTTCTTTATAGATGCCCGGTCTTTCAAATTCGCGAGGCGATGATGTCCGAAGGGCTACGACTCAGCCGAATCAGAGCGCCAGCAGCTGCGTCGGCACAGCGCAGGCTCAAGATCACCGACCAGCATCCAAGCCGGTCGATAGCGACGCTGATCATCGGACCGTCAGGATTTTACAGCGAAGGACTGCGTAGAATTCTCGAAGATCATCAATATCGGAACATCATTCAATTACCACACCTCGATTGCTCGAATCATCTGCAGGATACCAGCCCGAAGCTTATCATCTTCACGGATGCAGCACACGGCACCGAGCTGGCGGAGATCGTTTCGGCGTTGCGGTCCAGAAATTCGGCGGCGCGTATCGTCGTGCTAGTGGATGAGAACGATCCCGATCGCTATGCGGACGCGATGAGCATCCCGGCGCACGCCTTCCTGAGCGCCGGCATCAGCCCTTCCGCGTTGATCACGGCACTGGATGTCGTCTTCGGCGACGGTGGCGTCCTGTCGATCAACTTCGCCAAGTACTTGGCGTCGCGTCGCACGCCGTACGAGCCCAAGCCCCTGAAGGCGGCGCCGACGGAACAGCGCCTGTTCCTGTCCGGCAGGGAAGCGGACATTCTCAGATGCCTCACGGACGGCATCTCCAACAAGCACATCGCCCGGCAGTTCGGCATCGCGGAGTCGACGGTGAAGATTCACGTGAAGAGCATTCTGCGCAAGATCAACGTGCAGAACCGGACCCAGGCGGCGATCTGGGCCCTGGGCCACGCTTCCCGCCCCGAGCAGGCCGAACGGGTCGGTGCCAAGCCCGACCCGTCGCTCGCCGACGCTCACTGAGAGAGAAAGGCGCCCGCTTCAGCGGGCACCCGACCCGGCGATCATCGCCGGCACCGTGGCGAGCAGGATGTAGAAGTCGAGCCAGATCGACCAGTTGCGGATGTAGAACGTATCCTGGCTCTGCTGCACGGCCAGGTCGCCGTCACTGCGCGACGACACCTGCCAGAGCCCCGTGAGGCCCGGCGGGACGCTGCGCCGCAAAGCCTGGAAGCGGCGATCGAAACCGTCGGTGTGGTACGAAGGAAACGGCCGCGGCCCGACGAGGCTGAGCTCGCCCCGTATGACGTTCCAGAATTGCGGCAGCTCGTCGAGGCTCGCCCGCCGAATGAACTGGCCGATCCAGGGCAGGATCCTCGGATCGTGCCTCAGCTTGAAGAACCGCAGCCACTCGCTCTCGGCCTGCGGGTCGGCAGCGAGATGGTCCTTCAGTCGCTGCTCGGCATCGACGTACATGCTGCGAAGCTTGAGCACGCCGATCGGCCTGCCGTTTCGTCCGACCCGCTGCTGCACGTAGAAGGCGGGCCCCGGATCGGCCCACTTGATCAGCAGCGCGAGGAGAGCGACGACCGGTGCGATCAGAACGATGAGCGGCCAGGTCAGGACCAGATCCGCCAGGCGCTTCAGGCCGAGATTGCGCGGCCTGTAGAGATCCCGGCGGATCTCGAACCCGAAGGTGCTGCCGAGCAGCCTGGTCTGCATCCACAGGCTTTGGAGATCCTGCGATTGCTGGGCCACGACGACCCGCGGGAACGGCAGCGGGCCGGTTTGCGCCATGTCGCTCGCCGCGAAATCGGCGGAGGAGCAGAAGATCGCGACCTCGACGGACGATCGGTTCTGCACCTCCTCGATCGCGCCCAGGATCGGCAGGAGGGCGACGGCCTGCCCGGCCTGCGTCGCGTCGGTTCTCCGGGCGCCATCGACGAGGAAGCCGATCGGGTTGAAGCCGAGCTCCGGCTGCGCCAGCAGCGTCGTTGCCAAGCCGGTAGCGCACGCGTCGGTGCCGACGATCACGGTCCGCGCCCCCCAAACCCCCTTCCGGATCAGGAAGCCTCGGACGGCGACCTCCGCGTAGAAGCCCAGGGTGACCAGGAGCAGCGTCGTCACGGTCAGGCTCATCGCGGACCCTGCGGTGAGGCCGTATCCGCTCAGGAAGACCAGGGAACTCAGAGCCAGCGCGAGCACGCTGTAGGTCCGCAGGCGAAGGCGCTCGGCAGGGCTCGGGCCGTACCCGCCGTAGAGCCCCGACAGGGCGAAGATCGCGCAGGCGAGGATCGGGAGAACGATCACGTCCGAGATGCCGGCGGCATCGGCGAAGATGCTCTGCCGTGTCAGAAGCATGCCGCCGGCCACGGCCATGGCCGCCGCCGCGGCGTCCGCGGACACGAGAGCGAGCGCCACGCCGAGGCAGCGCGCCAGCGCGTCGGTCCTGCGCAGAGGTCGGCCGCTTCCCCGCAGCGTGACGAGGGGCGAGGCGGCGGCGGATTTGAGGTCGGACGTCGGGAGTGTCGTGGCCATTGAGCGCGATCTCGGTCTCGGAGAGGGGATCGACGGCAGCGCGACGAACCGGGCGGCTCGCCCGGTCCACGGCGCATGCCGATGCGGCGTGGCCGCGTGGGCATCGGGATCGATGCCCACGCGCGTTCCTCGCTACTCGGCGGCGACCGCCGGGATCGGGGCCTGCAGGCTGCTCTGAGCTTCGAGCTCGCCGGAGATCCAGCGGTAGGTCGGGACGAGCCCCTCCGCGAGGAGGATGCGAGGCTCCCAGCCGAGGACCTCCCGGAGCAGGCTGTTGTCGCTGTTGCGGCCGCGCACGCCCTGCGGGCGCGACGTGTCGTGACGCTTGGACAGCCGCTTCCCGGCGATCGACGAGACGAGATCGACGAGCCCGTCGACCGAGATCAGCTCGTCGGTTCCGAGATTGAGGGGCTTGTCGTAACCGGATCCCATGATCCGGTAGATGCCCTCGACACAATCGTCGACATGCATGAACGACCGGGTCTGGAGGCCGTCGCCCCAGATTTCGATCTCACCGCCGTCCTGGCTGAGCGCCACCTTGCGGCAGATCGCGGCCGGCGCCTTCTCGCGTCCGCCGTCATAGGTGCCGAGCGGTCCGTAGACGTTGTGGAAGCGGACAACGCGCGTCGCGAAACCATAGTCCTCGGTGAAATATTGGCACATCTTCTCCATGTACAGCTTCTCAAGCCCGTAGCCCTCCTCGGGATCGGCAGGAAACGCGTCGGCTTCCTTGAGCGGGGTCACATCGGGCTGAAGCTGCAGGTACTGCGGGTAGATGCAGGCCGACGACGAGAAGAGGAATCTTTCGACGCCGAAGTCACGAGCGGCGTCGATCATGCCGACGTTGATCTTGGTGTTGTTCAGCGTGATGCCCGCGTGGGACGAGGTGATGTAGCCGATGCCGCCCATGTCGGCGGCGAGGTGGTAGACGTCGTGGATGCCCTTGACCGCGGCTCGGCAGGCGTCGGGATCCCGCAAGTCGCGGACCTCGAATTCGTCGGCTTGCGACGTCTCGTATTCGGGCATCTTGATGTCGACGCCGCGAACCCAATAGCCCTTCGCTTTCAAGAACGTCACCAGATGGTGCCCGATGAATCCTCCGGCCCCGGTCACAAGCACGCGTCGGCTCGACATTGTCTCTTCTCCCAGCGAATGCAACGCCGAAGAGTATGTTTAACGATACGTCAACATCCATCTCTAACAGGTATTACTCCCTCTCGCCGTCCTGGAATGCTGGTACGGCAAGCGAAGATCCGCACCGCGTTGCTTGGCTTGCTATGGACGGTTTTCATGATTCATCGGGTCCGCGCGTCGCCGGACGACACCCGCGTGCGGCGACATCATCGCAGCATGGCTGCGGGCATGGTTCGGAAGTCCGAGGTGGACCAGGGCGCAGTAGCCAGGAGGGCTAGTACGAAGCGAACGCTTCTTGCTGCTTGGACGCTGCGATACAGTATCGGCAGGGAGTGTCGATCGCTCCCGTCGCGTGTCGCCGCTGCTCCGTCCGTGCTCGAGCTCCCAGCATGAACGGACGCGTTCCTGCCTGTCGATCATCATCGTCGTTCGAAGACATCACGACGCCGACCTCGGTTCGAGCCGCCCCGGACCTCGGTCGCGGGGGTCGTGACGCGGCATCGTGCCAGACCGTTCGACGGAGACGTCGAGCCGACAGGACGCCGGTCACCGCGTCCCGCACGGGTTCCAGCCATGCCGCCAGCATCCGATCCGTCCGCCTCCGCCGTCGGCGATACTTCAGCGCTTCACACCGGGCTTTCGAGGCAGACATGGCGATCGAGGATCGAGACGACCTGGATCAAGGCGCGCTCGACCGGTGCCGGATATCCTCTGATCGATCAGGCGATCGTCAGCTTGGGGACCTTCGTCCTCAACATCATGCTCGCGCGCCATCTTCCACCATCGGAGTATGGGCACGTTTCGATCCTGTTCGGCGTGCTGTTCCTGTTGCAGGTCGTGAACACGACGCTGGTCTTTTATCCGATGACCGTCAGATGCAGCGTCGCGCTCCCGGACAAGAGCAGGGCGCTGATCCATACGAGCTTGTTGATCCTCGTACCGCTCAGCATCCCGCTCTGCATCGGCCTCGCGGTCGTGAACCTCGCCAACGGACGTGCGGACCTGGCCCTGGCCGCCATCGCCTACTTCCTGTGCTGGCAGTTCCAGGAGTATTGCCGCCGCGCCCTGTTCGCCGAATTGCGGTTTCGAGACGCCATCCTCGGTGACGCGATCAGCTACCTCGGCCAAACCTTGGTGGTCGTATCGCTGTTCTGGTACGTCGAATCCCTGTCCATGTCCGCGATCTTCTGGGTGATGGCGCTGACGTCGGCCGTCGCGGCTTGCGTTCAGGCGCGCCAAGCGCGGTTGACCATGCCGAATGCAGCGGGGCTCGCCGGGACCTGGCAGGATTTCTGGCAGATCGGGCGGTATTCGCTCACCAGCAACGTGCTCGGCATCACGCGCTTTCAGATCTTGAGCTGGACGCTCGCCCTCGCCTACGGTGCCGGCTCGACGGCGTCGTATCAGGCGGCGCTCAACGTCCTGAACGTCGCAAACCCGGTCCTGTTCGCGCTGCTCAACCTGATCCCGCAACTCGCGGCGCGGGCGCACCTGTCCGGGAGATCCAGCGCCTGGAACGCGGCACGCAACTGCGCCCTCCTGGGTGCGCCCGTCATCTTCGCCTTGTACTGCAACGCGCTGATCGAGCCGCGGCTCATCCTGTCGGCGTTCTACGGTGCCGGCTCACCCTATCTCGACCTCACCGGCCCTGTGAGGGTGCTCGTCCTGGCGTTCATGGCGGGTTACGCGACCGAGGCGGTGTGCTCGTTCCTGCACGGGATCGATGCCCCGCGAACCGCTGTCGTGATCAACGGCATCGGCGTGGCGATATCGATCGTCGTCGGCCTCCCGCTGATCATCCTCTACGGCGTGATGGGTGCGGCCGCGGCGACGCTGATCTCGGCAATCGCGCGCCTGGTCGCCAGCCACATGATCCTGAAGAGGATGCTCCTCGAGGACCGTGTCGGACAGGTCATCTGACGAGACACGGGCCCCTGCCGAAGCCGGCCGAGCCGCCCCATGGGCGGTTGCGAACTTGACGCTTGCCGCGACCGGCACCGTGTCCGGCGCTCTTTGGCAACCCCGCCGCTCGCCGACGCGGTGTTGCATTGGTGCCGGCGGGGGACGCCCTTCCCGGCGGGACGCCTTCTCTCGTCCGCAGGCACCGCAGCAAGCGAGGATCGGCGCTTCCTATCCGTCGGCAAGGGTCAGACGGGGAGACGCTTCAGCTCAACGCCGTCCTCGTCGCGGATCACCAGCTCCCAGGTCTCGCTGGAAGGCGGCATCTCACCGCTCGCCCGCATCTCCTCGATCCCAGCCTCCGCCTGCTCGATCGCCTGATCGAGGCTGTCGGCTTCCACGCCGGCTTCGTCCCGGATCGCGATGTGGCTGCTCTCAAGATCGAAGCGAAAGCGTTGCGGCAAACCGACCTCCCGAGTTTCAAATTTTTTGGCCCCAGGCTCGTTACCGAGTCGTAAACAGCCGACTTTGCCGCGTTGCGCATCAGGACGGCTTAACCATGTCGCCATCCGCATTTGCACAAGCGCGCATCCGACAGCGGCCTACGTATTTTGATGAAATTTTTGCCCGCAAGTTAGCGTATCTATTGTTGCCTGCGCCGAACGGCTTAGGCCGTAGTCGTCGCGACCTGTCTCCATATGAGGACGTGAAAATCGTGCCCACTGAAGCCGCACCGCAGGATGGGCCTCGGTCAGAGGCCGACGACATCAGATGCAGACAGGTTCGAGAGCACGTTCGGGCCGTGCTTCGCAGGCTCGTTGAGTATCGCATTCGAACGGACCCGACCAAATAGGGAGAGACGGCTTCCGCGCGCGCCGGAGGCATGAATTCTGATTTGTCGAACGCGATGAGCTAGACAGAGGACCACTCTGGTACGACGCGCAATACTTACCGCAGAACGCGGAAGCGATGGAGTTGGGCTTTGGGAGTACCGCTCGACCGGATCGGCGGGCTTTTCCGGGCCGATCGAGAAGACCGGCCATGGCTCGCGGACCGGGGTACTCTGCCGAGGCGACGCGTCGACCTCGTCCGCCACGCAGGCGGGAAAGCACGGGTGGCCCTCACCGGGACGTGGGCGCCCGGCGCGACTCAGCGCGATCGGAAAGGGCTTCACATCGCCGATCGCGAGCGTGATCCGCTCGCGAACTCCTCCGGTCCCGACGTGACCCGGCAAACCTGAAGCGAGATCGCGCCCGGCGTCACAGTCGCGGTGACGCTCAACATCCCTCCCCGCCTCGAGCTTCGGCCTTTCGCATAGAGCGACCGCATGGCTCGAGCCCGAACAGCGGAACGCGGGAGGACGGCTCACACCGTGCTGTCCTGCACGCGCGAGGAGGTCGGTTTCCGTGATGGGGCAATGGCGGAAGCGTCGCCACACCGTCCGTCCGCATGCGTCGCCGAGCCACCCTTCGCCTTCGCCCGAGCTCATCCTCCGACCAGCCGAACCAAGCGGCTCCGTGCCATCCGCTCGCCCCGCCCTCGCCGCGCGACCACGAATGAGTTTTCAGCTTCCGAGTCTGTCGGGAACATCGATCGCGCAGACGGAACCGCTAGTTTGCCGATGCAACCGACGTCGAACATCCATGGGCGCCGAGCGTTGACGAGAAAATCTCAGGCGAAGGACCATCCACGATGGATGCAAGCAACATGAGACGCGCCCTATCGATCCTTTGCCTGACGCCGCTGTTCGGATCCGCGGTGAGCGCACAGCCGATCGATCAGCCTGTCGCGCGGCCCGCCCCGATCTACGCCTCGGCAGGCTGGCCGGAGCCGGGCATCATCGACCTGCGACCGCTGCAGCGTTCGTGCTGGAACGGCAGCCGATGGTACGGTCCCTACGGCTACATCTGCTATCGGACACGGACGACACGGCAGGGATTTCCTGTCGATGTCGCCCGAATCGGATACTGACGTTTCGGGCCGGAATCGGTTTCGGCCGCCCTCGTCTTCCTCGAGAGCGTGGTCGGTGGCCTCACCAACCGAACGGCGGGGGGGTCGGCCCGCGATAGGCTTGCGCCGGAAGGTCCGTCGACAGGGCGTCGCGTCGACTGGGGGGCGGTTGCGTCGCCGGGGCGCTCGAGGATGGGCGTGCCGGCGCAGGATCGGTGAGGTAGCGCGGCTGATCGAGCGCCTCGGATCCGGCAGCGCCCGGCCTCGGCACCACCGGGCGACCGGAATCGACAGCATAGTCCGCGGTGCCCCGATCCGGCGGGATGCTCACGAGGGTCCGGCTGCCATTGACGGTGACGAGCGGGCGGGCGACCGCGGGCGGCGTCATCGTGGCGACGGGGTCCGGCGTGCTGGAAACCTGCACCTTCTCCGGCGCCCGTGCTGGGCGTGCGCGTCGCGGCGCCCGGGCGAGCCGTTCGGGAAGAGCCGCGCCCAGGCGCAGGCGGGACAAGTCGCGGATCAGGGATTCGGACGAGCCGCGGCTGCAATGATGGACCCTGAGCGACGCGGAGATGCGGCCCGGCATCTCCGACGTGTCGCCCAATCCGATGCCGTGCAGGTCCTCGATCCATTGCCACGCGAACGCGCAGCGCCCGTTCAGCGCGACGCCCACCGGGCCATAGGCGTTGCGCGCCGGCTCACGCGACACGCGGTACGGCCCGTCGGGCAGCTGGGCGAGTTCGGCGGCGATTCCGAGCCGCGTCGGCTTGGCCATGCCGGAAATGCCCGAGCCGGCGGTCCCCAAGCTCAGGTCGGCCCGGCTGCTGCCATCGCGGCCGAAGACGATCTTCTGATGCAGGGCGCCACGGCCGCGGGACTCGTCGACGAGAACGGCCGACCCGGCATCGGGGAGCGACACGAGCGGCACGCGCTGGGGCGATCCTTCGCCGGAGGCGTAGGCCGTCGCGACGAACGCGACCCGCCCGCGCGCCTCCTGCGCGGTGTTGCAGGCCGCCAGAAGACCGGTCAACAGCAGGATGCTGCCGGAGCGGCGCAGAGGCCGGCCGACACCGGGGAATAAGAACGGGATCATCGGTCCAGTCCCGTGCTGCGCGAATCGGTGCGAGATCTGTCGGACGCGGCGTCGAAGGGACCGAACCGATCGCCGTCGTGCGCCTCGGCGGTGCGGGATGGGTCCCCCTGCGTCAGGTTCGGGGCATCCGCATGGGCCAGCGTGCCGGCGGGCGGCAGCGGCAGCGCAGCCTGCGATGTCGGACGGTCCATGCCGTTCCAGGCCGGCAGCAGGGTGAAGCCGTAGCGTTCGTAGGGCATCGCCGGGACACCGGGCACGCGACGAGCAATCAAAGGTTGTAGCGCCTTGGCGTCGCGCAGAAAGTCCGCTTCGCGGCCACGTTCGGACGGCTCGGGGAAGCGGAACGGATTCTCGGCGGCGACGGGCAAGGGAAACTCGCCGCGCCGCACGGGCAACGCCCGGCCGAGGACCGCCGCCGGGACCGGCTTGGGGACGCGAACCTGAGCGGCGGCGGCTGCCCGCGCGGCCGGCGGGTCGCGGACGGGGTCGCAGGGTCCCGATGCTTGGGCGTCGGGCGCCGGCAAGACCAGATCCACCACGGTTGGGAACAGGCCATCGTAGCGGTTCACCACCTCGAGGAACTCGCGGGTCTTCTTCAGGCGGCTCAGGGTGAGCGCGTAGCCCAGAACGGCGGCTTCCTGGGGCTTCCACGCGCTCGCACGCTGGAACCAGTCCGCGGCGGCCTCGAACTGGCAAGCGTTGTAGGCGTACCAGCCCAACGCCTGCGCACCCTCGCCGGAGGTCGTCATCAGAACGAGCTTGGCGAAGCGGTCGAGGCGCGCGGGATCGACGGCCGCGACCGGTGGCCGTGTCAGCCGGCGTCCCATCATGTCGAGGTAGAGCGCCGCGTTGGTCACGGACGGGCCGCGCCACGCATAGGCGACTTCCTCGGCTTCGCGCTCCTGCCCCAGCTCGCGAAGCGAGAGGGCGAGGCCGGTCGCGATCCGCGCATCGCCCCCGCGGGCGATGGCGGCCTTGAACCAGTCGAGCGCCTCGCGGAACTGGCGGCGGTGATAGGCATACCATCCGAGCAGGCTGAGCTCGGCGGGGTCCGCCGCCTTCCGCACGGCGTCGCTCAGCGCAGCGAGGTCCGCCGGTTCGATCTTCCCGGCCGGCTCCTCGTGCAGCACGGCCGCGATCCGTGCCCGCGTGACGT
Organism: Methylobacterium sp. E-041; assembly: GCF_022829665.1. Classification (NCBI taxonomy): domain Bacteria; kingdom Pseudomonadati; phylum Pseudomonadota; class Alphaproteobacteria; order Hyphomicrobiales; family Methylobacteriaceae; genus Methylobacterium; species Methylobacterium sp. E-041. The sequence goes on from NZ_JAKSYQ010000060.1 coordinate 20,463, forward strand.
CGGGGCGAATCGCCTGGAACTCGCTGCTCCCGTCGGCGGCGGAATGGCCCATGGCGAGCAGCGGCTCGACCTGTGCCATCGGCAGGTTGGCCATCGCCTTCTGGATGGTGGCGAGCCGCAGGGCGGTGTCGGTTTGACCAATCAGGATGGTGCGGTAGGCGTTGACGGCCTGGGCCGTGTAGCCGGTGCGCGCGTAGGCCTCGGCGACGGTCCAGGCGATGTCGATGTCGAGGTTGCGCAGCGTGTCCGGTGCGGCGTCGACGCGGGCGCGGATCCGGTCCCAATCACCCTTCGCCTCAGCGGCCTTGACCTCGCTGCGCAGGGTCCCGCGGTTGAGCTTGCGCGCGAGGTCGTCCGAGGGACGCCATTCGGGATCGGCCGCCTGCCGCGCGGCGATCGCCGCGCGCACCTCGTTGACCCGTCCCGCGGTGAAGAGGTCCCAGAGCGGAGCCTCCTCCGGGGGGCTCGGCTTCAGCGTGTCGAGGTCGGTCGGCACGGTCCAGTTGGGATAGCGCCGCCGCAGGCGGGCGATCTCGGTCTGCACCCGCTCGTTCTGGCGCTGCGCGGCGTAGTAGCGAAGCCCACTCTCGTCGACGATCTCCGACGACGGTGCGCTGGTCGCGCCGAGGATCACCGGCGCGCGCCGGTCGTCGCGCAGGACGGTGCTCGCCGCGTCCGGCGCGCCCTGTGCCCGCGCCTGGGTCGCCGTTCCCGCCACATCGAGGCTCAGGCCCGCCAGCAGCGACAGGGCTGCGCCGCCTCGTCTCAGCGCCCGAGACATGAGCGATACCTCGTGTTGGCGGCGGCGAGCGCCAGGAGATGGAGGGTGGCGGGGTAGTAGTTTTCGGAGACGGCCGGCTCGGCGAAGCTCGGCGGCAGCGCGGCACCGGTCCCGGCGCAGGCGGCCAGGGCGGCCACGGCCGCGTAGCCGGGCTCCTGAAGCTGGCCCACCGTCTGGTCGCTGTTGATGTCGAGGATCGGCATGCCCGCGGAACCGGATGCGGACCAGAGCTTCACGAAGGGTTCGTAGGCCTTTCGGTCTTCGTATCCCGCCATCGCGAGATAGAGCGGCACACGGACCGCGTTGTAGGAGAAGGTCGCCGGAAAGCCCTCCGCCGGCTTCGGCACGCCGCCGCGCATCGCGATCCATTCGGTCGGCAGCCTCGACGTGCCGAAGCGGGCGCGCGTCATCAGGTCGAGCCCGGCGGTATTCAGGCGTGCCCAATCGAACTCCGGCGCGAGCGCGGCGAGCCGCGGAAAGGCCGGGAACACCCAGTACGACAGGTTCACGACCGGGCCGTCCGCCCGGTCCTCGGCCGAGAAGCCGGCGATGGCCGGCAGAAGCAGGGGCCCGCCTTCCGCCTTGAACAGGACGGTGCGCCGCGCGACGTCGACGGCGATGCGGCGGCCCGCGAGGCGGTACCCCTCGTCCGACCAGGCCTCGGCGGCCTCGGCCAGGGCCCAGGCGACGAGGATGTCGCCATCGGTGGCATCGTTGACGTCGGCCACGCCCGGCCGCTTGTCCGGCTCCCAGCGCCAGGCGAGCAGCGCGTCGGGACGGACCATCAGGTTGGCTCGGGTCCAGCCCCAGATGCGCTGGAAGGCGTCGCGGTCTCCGGCCGCGACGGCCAGCAGCATGCCGTAGCCCTGGCCCTCGCTGTGGCTGATGCGGCCGTTGCCGGTATCGACCACGCGGCCCTCGGGCGTGACGAAGCGGCTCCGGTAGCTGCGCCAGGCACCGATATCGCCGATCGCATTGAACATCGTCGGCGGTCCAGCCGGGCGGGACGATGCCTCACCGACGCCGTCCGGCGGCGCGGGCGCCTGCGCAGCCGCCGGCAGCGCGAGGAGAGGAACCAGGAGAAGGGCGGCGAGGCGCCGGCGCAAGGGGCTCATCGGTCGGCCTCCCGGTCGTCCCCGTCGGCGTCCCGCCGCGCGTCGGGGATCGGCTGGCTCCTGCGGCCGACTCCGCGGAGCATCGCCTGCGTGCTGAGGCCGAGAAGGACGGCCGCCGCGAGCAGGGTGAGGACGAAGGTGTTGGGATTGGTCGAGAACCACCCCGCCAGCACGAGGCGCGTGTTCTCGAAGGTCCGCGGAACGGTCTCCACGATCTGGCCCTGGCGCGCGGCGAAGGTGGTCAGGGCACCGTCGTTGGCGTCGAGGGCGGCGACGCGTCCCTCGAGCTGGTTCCACACGACGGGAGCGCTCAGGCAGATGGCGGAGGCTTGAAGGGCGGTACCGTTGGGTGCGGTGAAGACGGTGATCGCCGTGTCCGGATCGTGGCCCGCCATGCCCTGGCCGACGACGAGGGATGCTCCGATGCCGATCGTCACCGGATCCTCGCGCACCTGATCCGTGAGCCACCCCGTCGCCGCGGCCATGGTCTCGGTTGCCGCGCTGCCGAGCCTGCCCGTCGCGTTCGACAGCATGTCGCCGACGGAGTCGCGGTTGCGCACCGCGGTGCTCCAGGACGAGACGAGATCGCGGGTCTCGCCGTCGCTGTCCGCGTCCCGGGCGCGGCGCGGCATCACGAGAGCGGTCCGCGAGGCGGACGCCGGCAGGGCGCAGGCCGGCGGCACGTCGTTGCGGAGACGGTCGAGGCTGAGGCCCGGGGTCGCATCGGGCTGGGCGGGCGCCGGCAGCGCCGTCGCCCGCGTCTCCCAGATCCGCCGGATCTGCTCGGGGTCGAGCCCGACCGCGCGCAGCACCTCCGGATCGAGGGCGCGGGCCGGCGCCACGACCACCGTCGGCGCCCTGCGCAGAAGCGCGTTCTCGTTTCCGATCTCGAAGTCGATGGGGCGACCTGCGGCGAGCGCGAGACGGACCGCGATGGTGGCGGCGGCCGACATCGATTCGCGGTCCGGCGTCGGCACCACCAGCCGCGGCCGTTGCGTGGTCCGAAGGTAGGGCAATCCACCGCTGGCGGTCGCCGCGAGTTCCGGCAGGCGCAGCGCGCGCGCGAGGGGGGGAAGCGTCAACGTCGTGTCGTTGAGGAACAGGAAGCGCTTCGCCTCGACCCCGCTGTCCTCGCAGGTCCGGTCGGCCCGCGACGGCAGCCGCGCCGTGATCTCGATACGGTTCCGGCCGGGTCGCCAGCGGCCGAGCGGCAGCGGCATCGCCAAGCTGCGGAAGACCTCGCCCTCGGCGCGGGGGAGCGTGTCGCTCGCGACGTTGCGCCCGTTGACGTCGACGATGACCTGCGCGCCGGTCTCGAGGCCGGCCGCATAGCCGCCCGCCATCGACAGGATGGCCTTGCCGTAGTCGGCCGGGATGAAGTCGACGGGGAGGGTCACGTCGAAGCCCGTCCGGAACAATCGCCCGGAGAACTCGCGATTCTGCACGCCGAAGCGGGACAGGGGCACCGTGGTGCCGCCGCCGAGCTCCAAGCCGCGGGCGAGCGCGAGCTGGCGCAGGCCCTGCGGGCTGCCTTCGGCGACGCGCGAGGCGGAGGCGGTGAGCACCCCACCGGCGGATTCGATCTCGGCCGCTCCGCTTCCGGGCACGATCAGGGTCGCACCCCGCTCCGCGTTGGCCGGGAGGAAGACGAGCGCCTGCCCCGTCGCGGCTTGGGCCGCATCGATGCCGGGCAGATCCCGCAATTCGTCGGCCGAGCCGATGACCAGGTTGAGGCCCGCAGGCCCCTGGAGCGGTGCCCCGAACTCGACGGAGACGTGGGCGTAGCGGCCCGCGAGGGCGACGCGCTGCACCAGGGCGATGATCTTCTCGAAGGTCGAGAACCCCGGCTTGCTCCGGAGCACCACACGCAGCGGCACGAGGCCGCGCGCATCCGGTGCCACCGCGGGCAGGTCGCGCAGGGACCGCACGGTTTCGACGCCCGCCGGCATCACGAGACCGGTCCAGGACGGGTCGATTTGGGTCCACAACTCGTAGGTTGCGGCCAGCGAGCAATCCACACGGTGACGCTGGACCGCCGAGATCGCGATCGCATTGTACCCGGCCTTGAGCACGCCCGCGGGGATGTCGAACTCGATCACCTTGACGGCACCGGGCGCCTTGATCGGCGTACGGCCGAGGACGACGTCGTTGACCGCCGCGGTCAGGAACGAGGCTTCCGGGACCACCGAGATGGCGGCGAGGTAGCCGACGCGAAGCCGCAGCCGCTCGCGTGCCTGCTCGGCCGTGACGTAGACCGGCCATTGCAAGGCGTCCTCCTCGCCGCTGAGCCGCAGGCTCTCGCCGGTCGCGGGAAGCGGGCGCTGGGGCAGCGATACGGCGGCCTGCGACACGGGGACCGGCGTCCCGGCCTCCGGGCCGTCCGGCGACGGGCCCTCGGCCCGGCGCGGGGGGCGTGCCGCCTCGTCCGCTCCGGGAATCGTCAGGGCGTGCGGAGCCCCGCGACCGAGGAAGCTCTGCGCCCCGGCGCAGGGGGCCAGGAGCAGGCCGGTCGCCAGCACCATCGCGGCCCGGAGGCCGCGGAGCGAACGCGCTGCGATCGCACGGGCGGAGGGGAGATCAATCTGAGCCATGTCTCAGCCGGCGCTTGGGTGGGGCGAGTCCGAATTGCGCCGGCGGTCGCGGACGAGCGCGGCGTTCTCGGCGTCCAGCATCATCTGGAGCCAGCCCGGCGTCGCATCCTCGACCTTCGGCACCGGCTTCGCGCTCCGGACGGTGATCTCCGACGATCCGACGTTGGCGGCCGGCTCGGCGCGGGCGCCGTCGACGAGCCGGCGATGCATCGTCACCGTGCGGGGAAGCGGCACCTCGACCTGGGGTGCTGCGGCGGGGACCGGTGCCGGGTTGCCCTTGAGCAGGTACGCCGCCGCGCGCACCGGGCCGACGACTCCCCACCAGACGAACTGCAGGATCCCGGCGAGGAGGTTCTTGTGACCGCGCCGGCGCTGCTGGAACCGGGCCATCGCGTCCGCGTCGCCGTACATGAGGTCGGCGAGGACGAAGTACGCCTCGGGCGGCAGGGTCTCGAAGTCGAGCCGCCACACGGATTCCTCGCCGGACGCCGTCATCGCCGTGAGCCGCACCGGGATCGCGGCCCGGACGGCCTCCGCGGACAGCCCGTCGCGCGGCGGGACCGAAAGCAGGCCCGCGTTGGTGTCGGTGCTCCGCTGCATCGGAACCACGGCATCCATGCGGACTTGGCAGCCGGCGCTCGAGATGCGCTCGGCGGCCACGTCGACCGCCATTCCGTTGAGGGTGAGGACGGCGCGGCGGTCGACGGCCAGCGACGGGCTGGTCTCAGTCTGGCGCCGCTCGGCCGCAACGCCCAGAGCGGCACCGGCGGTGATCAGGTTGAAGCCGTTCCACAGGCCGACCACGAGCATCAGGTTGGTGACGCCCGGCTCGAACAGGTAGCGATAGCTCGCCACGCAACAGCCCGTCAGCAGGACCGCGAACACCAGGAAGAAGGGCAGCGCCAGGGGGGAGAGCTGGTCGCGGTCCAGCGTCACGTTCTTGGCCGTCACCTTGAACTGAGGCCTGCGCGGCGACAGGATCACCGCCGCCGTCGCCCGGATCAGGAACAGGCCCTGGACGTATTCGTACAGCTCCGACACGAACGGCCAGCGCACGCGGCCATAGAGATAGTTCTGCATCATCAAATTGACGAGGATGTAGGTCGCCGTATAGGCCACCGCCTCGTCCACGTTCGCGATGACGATCTTCATATCGAGGAAGATGTACAGCAGCGGCGCGATCATGAAGATCAGGCGCGGAATTGGGAAGAACCAGAACGTCATGCTCGACAGGTAGCACAGGCGCTGGATCGGCTTGAGGCCGCGCTTGAACATCGGGTTCTTCAGAAGCATGATCTGGAGCATGCCCTGGCACCAGCGCGAGCGCTGGCCGATGAAGTCCGAGAGCGTCGCCGGCTGAAGCCCGGCGATCAGCGTCTTGTCGACGTAGACGCTGGTCCAACCGCGCGAATGGAGCTCGAAGGCGGTCTCGCAATCCTCGGTGATGGTCACGCCCGAGAAGCCGCCGGCCTCCTCCAGGGCGGTCCGGCGAAGGAGCGCGGCCGAGCCGCAGAAGAACGAGCCGTTCCACTTGTCGAGGCCGCGCTGGCCGATCGCGTAGAACATCTCGTTCTCCGACGGCATGCGATCGAAGGTGGCGAGGTTCCGTTCCACCGGGTCGGGATTGAGGAAGGCGTGCGGCGTCTGCACGAGGAACAGCTTCGGATCCTCGGCGAAGTGGCCGACGGTGTCGCGCAGGAAGGAGCGGAACGGCACGTGGTCGGCGTCGAGCACCACCACGACCTCGCCGCTGGAATTCTGGAGACCGTTGTTGAGGTTGCCCGCTTTCGCGTGCAGGTTGCGCCGCCGGGTCAGGTAGGAGACGCCGAGCTCCGCACAGAGCGTCTGCAGGTCCGCCCTGCGCGTGCGCGCCTCCTGCGCGGCCGCCAGATCGGAATCGGTGCATTTCTGATCGGTCCCGCCGTCGTCCAGAAGCCAGACCGTGAGCTTGCCGGCCGGGTAATCGAGGGAGCGGGCCGCCGCCAGCGTCGTGGCGAGGATGTGCCGGTCCTCGTTGTAGCTCGGCACGAAGATGTCGACGGTCGGCAGGTCCGCATCGTCATCCGCCGGCACGAGGGCGCGCGTCAGCGGATCGGCGTTCACGATCAGGCTGACCATGAGGATGTAGAAGCAATAGACCTCGGCCAGCGCCAGCGTCACGCCCGCGGCGAAGCCGAACGGATCGGTCGTTGGCGGCAGCGTGCTCGACAGGCGCCAGTAGAGGTAGCGCAGCACGATGAGGCTGCCGACCGCCAGGAACACCGAACGCCCGACCTGGCCCCGCGCGAACAGCCAGAGGAGGATCATCAGACCGATCGCGCCGAGGCTCATCTCCAGCTGGATCGAGGTTCCGACCGGCTGTGCCAGCAGAAGCAGCACCACGGCAGCACTCACAAGCCAGACTGCACGCACGAGGACGGATGTCACGGGCTCGATTCCTCGAATCAAAGAATGTCGCGCATCGCGGAAGTCTCGGATGCAGGCACGGTTACTGCCGGATTGCGGCGCTCAACGGTTGTCTTTCGGCCGGAGGTTCATCAGAAGGCTGCTCGACCTTCGACGCTGGTGTAATAACCACCCTTTTGGATCCGATCATATGCGTAGCCGGCGCCAACGGAGAACTTCATTGGCCCGATGGTGAATCCGGTAAGATGAGCGCCCAATCGCCACTGGTTGAAGAACGCATCACCCAGCAGCGTCGCCTCCGGGCCGACGAAGACACCATCGGCCACGGCAAAACCCGCCCGCATGCGGACATAGTAGGCGCTGAACAGCGTCGAATAAGAGGCGTTGGCGGCGAACAGAGTGTTCGCCGTCGGATTGAGATAGAGATCGGCGGCGACCTTCGCGCCGATGCCGGTTCCGAGCACGGGATTGTTCGGATCGATGACGGACAGCGAATTGCTGCGGATGTTCACGCCGACGTAACCGGCGAGCGCGGCCTGCTGCCAGATCCATTCATAGCCCAGCATGGCGGTGCCCTCCTCCTGCTCGCCGCGCACGGTGCGGCCGGTGGAGGACGGATAGGAATACGTACCGGCCACGCCCTGCAGCCGGATGCGCGGACCGCTCTCGTTGAGCGGGGTCACGGGCGCGATCGTCGCGGTGACGACACCGAACGCCGAGCTGTTCGAGGTCACGGTGGCTGCGGAGTCGATCGCGACGATGTAGTCGTCCTGCACGGATTCCCGTTCCGCGCCGGTGTACCAGTCGGCCGCCGCGACGACGTTCGGCGTAGCCAACGTCGCAATTGCTCCGAAGACACAGAGACCAGCGCGAATTTTCGTCATGATTTCGTCCGAGGGTGCAGGCGGATCATCGCGGCGCGCCGATGTCCCGCGGCACAAAGAGCTTCATAAGGATTAAAGGATGGTTAACGCCCAATATCTGGGACCTCTAAATGTGCTTTGATTATTCAACCATTGGTTGTAGTGGCGATATATTGCCCAGATCTGCAGTCTAAATTTGCTGACTTTGTAGGCTTTCTGCGCGGATCACGCTGCTGAATTGAGGCCGTGCTGCCTATAGAATGTCTCAGGCGATCAGGTGCAACGTTTCAGACGGGAAGCTGTCGGTAAGTCAATCTTCGAGCTGGAACACGCACAGGTAAGACCTGCCCGGAGATCCGGAACCAAGAGCTGGCGACACCGGTCGCAATCGACTCCGTGACATCGGTGCGCTCGTCGGCGGTGACGACGCCGATAGAAGGTTGGACGCCGATCCGGACGGGCTCACGATCCAAAGCTCCGACGGCAATACGCTATGTCGCCCCCCCTGATCGACGAGAGAGGGACGATGTTTCCTTCCGGCTGGTCCGCGACAGGATGCGCGTCGCGAATCTGCGCCGGCCGGGCAGGACGCCCTGTGGCCTTTTTCCTACACTTAGGAAATTCCGTGCAACACGGCGCTTCGACGCGGCGAAGGGAACCTCGCGCCGAAGCGGAGATCAAGACCCTCCACGCGCTCGATCAATGAACGGGCGTGAAAAGGATCGATCGCCTTCATTCGGCGCGATAGATCGACGTCGTCAGGAACCGAAGACCGTGCAGCCCGCCGCAACGCGGAGCTGTGTTCCGGTCGGGAGACGGACAACTCCAGATCAGCGCAAGCGATCGGGACGTCGACTTCGAGCGAACCGGCGTCCCCGTGCCCGGTCAGGCATCACGCTGCATCGGCGCGGCGCGACGGCTTGGTCGCGCCGGCGAGGGCATCGACGAGATCCTGCGAGCTGAACGGCTTGCGCAGTGTTTGGACCGCAGCGTCGCCCCGGAGAGGGATCGCGTCGGGTGCCATCAGCACGATGGCCGTCGCCGGATGCGTGCGCGACACGACGTCGGCCAGAAAGACCCCGTCCACCGCCGGCATCGCGTGCGCGCACAGCAGGACCGCGTAGGCGCGGGACTCGGCGAGAGCCTCGCTCGCCTCCTCCGTTGACGCCACGGGCGTCACCGCATAGCCGCGACCGATCAGGCTCTCGGCCGTCGAGGCGCGAAGGACGGCATCGGGCTCGACGAGCAGGACCTGTTCCGCCTCACGGGCGGGATCGGATGGCACAAGGCTCTCCCGTGCGATCGGGAACGTCAGGGTGATGGTGATGCCCGCGTTCGCAGTCGCGACGCCGATGGCCCCACCGATCGCGTCCATCTGGCCCCGGACCGCGGCGACGCCACGATCGGCCCGGAAGCCGTCCGGGGCCGAGAATCGGGCCCGCAGGCCGATCTGGGCGTCGCCGTGATCAGACGCCTCCTCGACCGAAAGCGTCACGATCGCATCGGTCGGGAGGGAGGCGCGTGCATCGCTGGCGACGTTGAGCAGGGCGACTTCCAATTCGCGAATGCCGCATGCGAGCTTCGGCAGGGTGCCCGCCCACGGCGTCAGCACGAGCCCGGGCAAGATCGCCGCGCGGATGAAGTCGACGGTCTCGGTCACGACGCGCGCGGCGTCGCCGTTCTGCACGACCGGGCTGTCGGGTTGGACGAGCGCCAACATGCGCTTCAAGAGTGCGGAACCACGGGCGACATCGCGCCGTGCGGTCTCCATCGCGTTGTCATCCGCGAAGGCGGCATCGTTTTCGATGTTGCGCAGGTCGGCCCAGATCGCGTCGAGGGCGCCGCCGATGTCGTGCGCGATCCCCGCGACGATCGCCTGTGCCGGGAAGGCGGCCGGCGGTTCACCGACCTCCGCCAGCACGGCCCCCGGCGCGACCGATCCGGTGGACGGCGCGGGAAGGGCGACCTGGGCGATCTCACGCGTCAAGGCGTGGAGACGGACCGGTTGCCCGTTGAGCGCGACGGCGGTGAGGCGCAGGACCAGGCGGCGGCCTGCACTGTCATCGGGACCGGCGAAAGAACGAATGACCGCCTCTCGGATGGAGCCGGGCTCCTCGCACACGGCGCGCATCGTGTTCTTGAGCAGCGCGCGGTCGTCGACCTCGATCCGCGCGAGCATCTCCTCGAGCGTACACGCCCGCTCGGCGGCATTCTCGACCGCGGCGGCCGCGCCGTCTGCCCAGGTCACCTGCCCGTTCCGCAGGTCGACCTCCCAACTCGTGAAGCCCCCGAGCAGCCTCGCCGAGCGGACGCGGTCGCGGCTGCGTGCCAGGGCTCCCCGGGACTCCCCGAGCAGGCGCTCCCGTCCTTGGCTCCGTCCGATGCAGGCGCCGACGGCATCGGCCAGGTTGGCGAGATCGGCGGTGGGCACATCACGACGGAGCAGATCCACCCGGTCCTGACGGGCCGCGTCGGCGATCCGTTGCACGTTGCGGCCGAGCCGTCCCCCGACCGCGCCGCCGATATAAGCCGCGCCGAGGGCCGCCGCGGCGAGGGCGAGGAACGTGGCGGGGCCTGCGCCCGCGGCGTCCTCGACGGGATCGCGCTGTTTGACCGAAACGATCCACCCGAGCCCGGCGCCTTCGGCGATGGCTGCGGTGGCCTCATGGGTTCGACCCACCTGCGCCAAGCCGGTCGACCGATGAAGCGTACGCCCGCCGGCATTCATGACTTGAATGGCGGAGTCGCGTGCCGCACCCCCGAGGTTGCGGCGCAGGGCGGCGACCACCTCCTGGATCCAGTCCGGCTTGAGCTGGACCGCGAGGACGCCGATCTCCGTTGTGCCGCCGGCGCGAACGGGCGCGCCGATGATCACGTTCGGCGGGACGTCGCCGCCCGTGCGGGTGCGATCGCTCGCGTCGCCGATCACGATCCCGGATAGGCCGCGCGAAAACCAGGTCGTCCCGGACACGTCGGCGCCGGCGAGCGATCCGCTCGCGGTGACCAGCACGCGACCGCTCCTGTCGGCGACGAGGATGTCGGCATATCCCGGATGAAGAGCACGCCAGCGTCCGAGGACTTGCTGGACCGTCGTCCCGTTCCCATCGCGCCCGAGCACCGTGTTTTCCGCAGCAAGGCTGACATCACGCCCGACCGTCGCCAATTCCTCGCTCAGCCTTTCGGAAATCAGGTTCGCCGTACGACGGACGTCCGCTTCGCTCCTGCGCGCAGTCTCCGCAGCATCTTCAGAGCCGACGAGCAGCACGCAGGCACCGCCGGCAAGCACCGCGACCACGAGGATCGCGGCCAGCAGGACCCGAAGCGAAATCGATCGTCCCATATGCATCATCTGCGCCCAAAGAGGCTTGTCGCCATCCGGTCAAGCAGATCAGCAATTCGATAGACATGGTTAAAGAACGGTTAATGATCTCCCACATCTAAGAAAATAGACCTTTCGGCAAAAGTTCCGATCGGCGCGCCCCTGGGTTGCAAAGTTGCGGCAGCAATCCGGTCCATCGCAGTGACGATGGCCGAAACCCTTTTCTGCCGATCCAAATCCAGCAGCCCGAACGATGAGCGGATCAATTCACCCTCGGCAGGATCGCGATACCGAAATGTGAAGGCCAAGCCCATGCTGCTCAGAGGATCACCGCGTGACATCACCGGCCTCGCGTGGATGGCCAGAGGTCGACCGGCAGGCGAGATCCGAGTGACGCCGTAGGACCTGGCGAGCATTCTCAGCGCTCTCTTCATGGGACGGAATCAGGTGACTGATTGGCTCCGTCGGGGCGGCACTTCCATGGGAACCTGGCACAGAACGCGGCCTTCGCAGCGCAGCATTTCCAAACATTATCAAAATCTTGAATAAAATCATGTCGCGCGCGCAGACGCTTGGGCTCTCACCGCGTCGCCGCAGCCTCGATCAAGCGCCGGCTCTTGCTTGATCGGACATCTCGACGACGATTGTGAAACCCTCGGACGTGGCGTCGAACCAAAAGACGAACCTCTTCGAGCCGGTGAACCAAGCTGAGAGACGGCTGCTCCCGACAATCTGCTCGGCGGCAATTTCGCGCCAGTTTCCATTCGGCTCCGAAGCGCGGACCTACAACCAAAGCGCTCCCCCAAATCGCCATTGAGCCCGCAGATGATCCGTACGACAACACCCGCAACGAGATAAGATCTATTCCAAAAGGGCATGTGAGGAAGGCGAATATTGTCATGCCGGATCGGACTGCAAACAATCTTGCGACGGATAGCGATCTCGCCAAAATCGATGCGGGATTACCACAGCGCTTGCATGCTCTCGACGCGGTTCGTGGCCTTGCAGCCGCCATCGTGCTCAATCATCACTGCCTTACGATCATTCCCGCTTACAGCGACTATTTCTACTCCGACTGGACAACGGAAGCGAGATCCGTCACGGAATATATCCTGTTCTATACCCCGGCGAGGATTTTTTGGTCGGGCTATGAAGCGGTCACGCTCTTCTATGTCCTGAGTGGCTTGGTGCTGGCTTTGCCTTGGATCGAAGGACACCCTCCGCAGTATCGCGCATTCTTGGTCAAGCGCATCTCCCGAATTTATCTTCCGTATGTTGCGATTATTGCGATTGCGGCCGTTGCAGTCTATTTTCTTCAGCCGATTTTTCATATTTCCGGGGGCAGCAATTGGATCAATACCGAAACGTGGTCGGCACCTGTTACGATCGAAAACCTCGTGCAGCATGCACTGATGCTGGGGCAGACGAACTTCCGCCTCAACGGAGCTGTTCATTCCCTTGCTTGGGAAATGCGTGTCTCGCTCCTGTTTCCTCTGCTTATGATACCCATGATCTCATGGAAATGGAGAGCATCATTAATTCTTATCATGGGATGCTTTCTCATCGTCGCAGCAATACACGTCCTCCTCAGATCCGTGTCTGAGAATTCATTGACCGGAACCATTTTGTGGGAACTCCAACATACTGCCTATTACACGATATTTTTTGTCATCGGCGCCTCGATGGCCCTCAATCTGGATAGAATCCGGCGGTTCTTCGAGACGACCTCAAAATACCACGCTGGCGAGTTCGTGATGTGTGCCGGCCTGCTTATGGTTCAAACTCATTGGTCGCAGACACACGCCTTTCACAATATTGGCGTCGCAACCGGATCGGTTTTCGTCATATCCGCAGCACTCGCGCCAAATCGGATCGAACGCTTTTTATTGGCTCCGCCGCTACAATTCCTGGGAAGGATTTCATACAGCGTCTACCTCGTGCAAGTGCCAATCCTGGCGGCCGTCACGTTTTTTCTCCAAAACATCCTTCCCCTTTGGTCCATGATAATTATTGTCTATCCCTTAGTATTGACGAGTGGCTGGGCCTTTCATGTTCTGATTGCCGAACCGTGCGCGCGGCTTGGAAAGCGCATCACGAGGCTGCAACAGCAAAATCCGCAACGTCCGATATCGATCAAACAAATTGCGTCGAGTCGCGTCCAATCATGAAGCGACGGCCGAATCGTTTTGTATCCTGCGGCATTGCTGCTGTTTCGACATCCTAGCGGTGTGAAGCGGGCGGATGCTCGCCGGATGGCGGTTCAGGGATTTTGGACGGTACGGGCAGCCGTCACGTCCGCCCGCGACTGTTCAGCCGCGCGCAGCGCCGCCTTTTACGGGTGATGCCTTGCCGGGCGAAGATTCGAGCCAGCGCGCCTGTGCTGGTTGCCACGCCCTGCACGGCCCGGGCATCGCGCAGTTCGTCCAGACAGATCGCAGGATGCGCTTCGTAAGTTGCTTGGATCGGATCGGCTTGGACCTCGATGGCCTGCGAGCGCCGATCGCTGCGCTGCGCCCACGATGCGATCTGTCCCTCCTCCCGCACGCGCTTCGCCCAGCGGCTGGCACGCGACACGCTGACTTCGAAGCGGGCGGCGGAGCCATGGCAGGTCGCGCCTCCCCGTCAGGGTCGCAACAACCCGCTCGCGCAGATTGATCAACAGGGATGACGGCATCGGAAACGCTCCTCAGCCCATCAACGCCTTACCCAAAAACCCGCCGCCAACCGACGGGGCGTAGATCACAGCTCCAGCAGGCAACAACAAATAAAACCGATTGTCGATGGGCATATTTCTATATCCCAAGATCGAACACGCCGTATTATATTTATACTCCATCTGAAAAATAAATAATATCGTTGAAAGCACTGACTTGACCTTAAGTATCGAATCAATAAATTCACAGATAGTTTTGTTAGACGGTGTTTGATTGTTAATAATTTTTAATTAGGAACGATCTCAGTCTATTGGAGATTTGTAATAAAAATCAACTGTGCTGGTCGGAAAGTATGATATCCTTAAGTCTTGGCGATAACGATGTCGCGTTGTGTATTTCGATTCTCGATCCCGAATTGGGTTGGGATCACTTCCAAGCACGAATTTTCCATTGGGCGATCGGTTGAAAAGTCTCGCAAGCATTTCGAGAACGAGAAATGATCCGCAGCCCCTGACGTTATCATCCGAGGCGCCGTCCATGTAGAAATCCAAAGCACCGAACTGGATCCCGCTAAAGGTCGCCTTATTCGATTTATTGATTTGCAATCTAGCGCTATACGAATTGTTTCCAGAACTCAGCAATCGAGTAAGGTACATCCTTACCATCCCATAAGGACTGCACTTGACCGACTTTCTTCGATACATCTTGTATCGACTGAAAACCAGAGACGGAATATGGCGTATGAATTGTATACCAGTGTTTATTTCTATATCATAATTTTGAGTATTTTCTGCAAAATATTGAATGTTCCTTCGGATGTTGTTGCTAAGTTTTTTTACATAATGATTCCACGTCGGCCATTGAGAAAAATCCACCGCTTCGACGACATGGTCATGGACTTCGATAATATAAGCTCCTCGAATACACTCAATCTCGTCTTCGCGCGGATCTTCTAGATTGAAACGTGACCCATAAACGTATCGTCCGTCACCCAGAGCTTCAAGAGCCATTCTCATAGCCTCACTCCAAAGATGCTCATGACCTTGAAGGAGACAAATTCCTGGGTGAAACTTTAGGTTCCTAAAACCTTTTGTGATCAAAAATTGTCCGATTTTCTTTTTCGTTCCTGATTCATCGTTGGTCCAAATATCAAATCTTCGAATACGAAAAACTCCCTGCTCCAATGCTGCCGTGACTCGTGCGTGCCGAATGGTTGCCTGATAGGTCGCCCCGCACGCCATTGCGAACTCGTCGAACAGGTCTTCGGTCACGGTTGATTTTACAACAAAGATGTCAGGTTTTTTATTATAGACTCTATGGTACATATCGCACCTCATTTATCGATTTACATGCGATCGACTAAACTGCCACAGTGGTTGACAGCTAAATAGATCCTTGATAATAAGTCGAACTCCTGAAGCCCAATTTTCAGCTCAATAGTTTTGGTAAAATTATTTTTAGCTGACGCTGGAACTGCGTCGAATCTTTTGATGTGCTAGAATGCGTTCAAATACGCGCCCAATACAGTATTCACAACCAAAGCAAACAGGCTATTTGTAGATTGCTTGGCCGTTGGTGGATTTCCAGATCCGCAATCGGAGCGCTCTTTGTGGGATGCCTTCAATTTTCCCGTTGAGGTATAACGCAATCTTCAGAGCGGCGTAAACAGTTTAAGGCATCTTCGCAGTGAACTAACGCCGCATGGAGATCTCGGATTTGCCCTTTCATAGGGGGGCAGCTTCGTCAATCACCCGACGCCAGCAATGCAGGAAAGGCTCGAATGAAGCATCCAGGGTTTACGATCTGATTGAACCATACTTGTATCTGTCGGAGAACGGCGACCCGCGGGTGAAGCTCGCTTCCTGGATAGAATTCGAAATTTGGCCTGTCCCCTGAATGTCCATCTTCCTCAAGGTATGGCTTAAGCCATGCGGAAGCGAATTTGCACCCACGGCTGCCGCTCGGCCGAACGGGACGCAGATCGGGAAGTTGACGTCCCAGGTATAGGGCAAATTAGGCTCGTTCGATGCATGCGTCATCGACTCGTGCAACGAGACTTCGTCCCGACGCGAGAAAATGGTTCGCTCAGAGAAAACGCTGACGAAGACCGTCAATCCTTCATGTTGTCTCAGCTCTGGAGCTTGGTGGCTTGCATGGCCTCCGCCAGCCGCCCGACCGGGGCGCAGTCGTCGGCGTCGGCGGGCGTGACGCGCAGGGCCAGAAGGTGGCCAAGCGTCTCGACGGCCAAGCGGATCATGGAGCTTTTCTTGCGCTTGGCTTCATCGTAGCCGGCCCGCGCGCCACTCTCGAGCATCGAGCGCAGGGTCCGGCCGTCGAGAATGGCGGCACTTGGTTCTGAATTGGGGCCGGTGACGAGGCGCGGCAGCGTACGGGATTCGTCGGCGAGTTGCTCGAAGCAGCCGGCCGCCAGCCAGCGCCGCGCTTGCTGGTAGACGGCTTACCAAAGTGGCAGATCGTGGGGCATCCACCGCCACGGTGCCCCTTGTCTTCATCACGTGGCGCAGGCCGTCGAACACCTCGCGCAAGCCGTGCTCGCCTTGCCCCGCATCCTCACGCAACAGCGTCGGTACGAGACGACCAGCGCCCATTCGTCATCGGAGACATCGGATGGGTAGGATCTGCGTGAAGAGGTCATGCCCCTTCATCTGGTATTTCCGAATGACGGTCCATAACAGCCTCCAGACACTCTAAGCTGCTGCTATGATGACAGATTTCTTGCGAGGGAGTTTCGCGAACGCCTCGTCGGGAAGGCCGAGATTATTGGCCAGAAGATGTGCCGGGACACGTTGCACCCAGTCCGACAGCGACGTTTCCTGATAGGACCCGCTGTCGAGCACGCCTACGACTTCGCATTCCTCCTTGCCGATATTCTGCACCGTGTGACCACACCCGCGTGGCAAGTAAGCACAATCTCCGGCGGAAAGTTCGGCGACAGAGAGCCGCTTGTCCGGGGCAAAGAGCGTCACGCGCGTCCGTCCGCGAGAAACGTAATGCCATTCATTTGCGTTTGGATGCCAGTGCGGCTCGTGCAGAGCGCCGGGCTGGAGCCTCAACAACATACCCGTCATGCCCGCGGACATTGGATATTCTTCGGCAGAGGCAATCGCCAGCGATCCGCCGTCCGAGCTCGTCTGGGGACCGGCTGCCAGCATCGGGTATCGGTGCGTGCGGGATCGGCTGAGCACCTTGGTGGCCCGGGATTGCGGCCCGCCGAGAGGCATCAGAGCGCCCTGACGAATATAGACCTCGCCGGATGGGATGCCTGCGATCGAGTCCTCGGGCATCCCGAAGACCTGCGCCATCATCGCAGGGTCTAGCCGGCTCGCCCAATCGCTGAGACCGAAGGTTCCATGCTCTCCATAGAGACCGTCGTTGAAGGCGAGAATGGCGTGGCAGGGTTCAGCCCCCAGGGTCTGAATGGCGTGGCTGTGACCTTTTGGGAAATACCACAGGTCGCCCGGCCCATAATTCGCGACCTCCATCTCCCCGCTCGGGTCCACCACGGTCACTTGGCAGCGACCGGCAAGGATATACGCCCATTCATCCGACGTGTGCCAATGCATCTCGCGGACGCCGCCAGCGTTGAGATAAAGATGTGCTCCGGCGATGTCCGTTGCGATAGGAAGTATTCTCGCTGTCACGTCTCGCGCCCAGCCGCCCGATGTCGCTTTGAGCAAGCCTTTGTCGAGCGAGGTCGTGAAACTGACGGCATCGCCCACCTTGCGTGGGATCGTCGATGCGAATTTTGAAGCAGGGGCCACATCGTACCCGGCCGCATGTCCGTCTGCTTCGGCGGCCGACGAAGTCCGCACTGAGAGCGCACCGGCCGCCAGAGTGATGCCGCCGAGGATCGCCCGACGCGTGCCGTCCACCATCGCCAAGAATCCCTTCGACAACCAGGAGAGGAGAATCACGGTATTTCAAGCATTCGATCTATATGATTGGCTTATTCGCGCAAGTGATTGTCTTGATTTATGAGTACCTCAACTCAAATATTGATCACTGTTCGGGAATAATAATGCAAATTGAATGACAGAATTACTATCTCGCCATCCCGTTTTTTGTATTGGATCGATTGCAGCGGTCCATCGCCGCAAGTGCGACCTCGATACCCGAAACGTCGAAATCAGCATCTCCCTCGGGAAACCGCACGAAAACCGTCCGGCTCAGCGACAGCTTGCGGACTTCCCTGTCGAGTATACGACAGTACAGGATCGTCCCCTTGCCGATCCAGGTTGGGACGGGGCTGATCGTTTCGTTTCCGGTGATCAGATCTGATTTGAGACTTTCACCCTCGGACCAATTCCATCTTTCATAAGACAGCATGAATACGATTTGCCCGTCCGATCTCGTAATCCCGACCGAATTTTGGGCTCCCCCGTCCGTCATGTCGCGATAGGAATGGGTCATTTGACAGGGAAGCGGATCGTTGTTTCGAAGTGTCTTATTGATGTCCCAGCCTTCGACGGTTTCGATGAACATCTCCTCCCGTGAAGCGACGGGAGCCGAAGACAGCAACAATCCTGCGGACAATATCAATGTAATTTTGTGACGATATTGAAATTGCATATCCATCATTCCGAATCGTAACGGGGACGCCGACCTAGGGTGCGTTCCACGACCCGGCCATAGAGCGGGCGGAGGATGTCGTGACCGGTGGCGAGGGTGTCGCTGTCGCCCGGTCGGTCCCGCGCGGCCCCTCGGCACCGATCGGGGGGCTGGCCGATCGTGTCCCGTCCCTGGGCGGACCGTCCAAAAGGCCCACCCAGCGGCCGTCCAAGCCCCGAGCCAGCAGGCTTAACGCGAGGACGGCGAGGAGGAGGCCGGCGGCCTTGTTCATCCGGCCGAGAACATGATTGGTGACACAGCGCCGGAACAGGGACACGGCGGTGTTGAGCACGACCCACCAGCTGAGCGAGCCCAGGAAGACGCCGACCGCCAGCGCCGGAAGCGGCGCGGCCGCGCGCGCAAGGAGGGCCGGCATGGCGGCCAGGAACAGCACGGGGGTGATGGGATTCGCCAGGGCCAGCACGACCGCGCTGCCGTAGCTCGCGGCGAGGGTGTGGCGGCGCTCGCCGCTCACGTGCAGGACCGAAACGCTGCGAAGCACCCGGATTGCGAGGCCGAGCAGCACCGTCCCCGAGACCAGGGAGAGCACGGCCCCGTTCGAGAACGCCGCAGCCAAGTCCGCGCTCCAGCGCACCATCAGCCCCCCGTATGTCAGATGCACGGTGGCGACGCCGAGCCCGGTGGCGACGCCCGTCGACAGGCCCCCTGCCAGCGTGCGCTGGACGCAAAGCAGGCTCGTCGGCCCGATCGGCGCGGCGATGGTCAGCCCAAGGCTCGCGCCGGCGAGCAGGGCCGTGGCGATGACGCCCATGGCGGCGGGACTGCGTTCAGTCGTCTTCCCGGCGGTCGAGGGGCGAGGCCACCGCCCGGGGCTCGGCGGCCGCATTGTCGGCGTCCGGGCACCCGATTTGCGCGCGCTCCAGGGCCGAGGATGCTTGGGCGCAGGCGATATCCGGCATGTCGTTCAACTCGTCGGCCCGGATCCCGGTGCAGGACAAGACGACGATGAGGCTGGCGACGATTGTTCTCATGGCTGATCCTTCCGCGAGCCGACAATCTAGGGATGGTTGAACCCCGAGCATCCTCCGTCTGGCGGATGGCACCACCTGCGCCGCCGCAGGGCCGCCGCGCACCTCCCGGCCGAACAGGAAAGCTCCGCCACGTCAGGCCTTTGCACGGCTTCACCCACGACGCTGGATGCCGCGTTGTCGCCGCCCCCGGCGAGGCGACGCACCGGCGAACCTGCCGGAAGCGGGCTCGCGGCGCCGTCCCTCGTCGCCGGCATCATCCGTTTGAGGGATACCGCCGTCGATTTTGGACTGATATTGGTCTTATTGCGATCAGCGGGATCACCGTGGGGCGTGCTGATGCGGGAAGCTCTCATCGACCGGATCTGCGAGGCTGCAGGCACTCCCGAGCTCTGGCCGGAGGTCCTTCAATCTCTTGGCGATACGGCGAACTCGGATGGTGCCGTGCTCATGGTGCTGCCCCCCGTCGGCATGCCCCGGTGGATCGCCTCACCGACTTTGGAGCAGCGCCTGCGTCATCACACAACCACGGCTTCCTGGCGCGGCAGCGGGCGCACGGCGCAGTGGCGCACCCTGGCTCATGCGGGCTTCATGCGCGACGTCGACCTCGTGCCGGGCTCCCATGACGGGCGGCCCTGCGAGGTCGACGCGCCGTTCTGGCAGGTGGGGACGACGATTCCCCTGGCGACCGGCGACGTCGCGATCATCACCGCCGAACGCCGGGCCCGGACCGGCCCCCATGAGGCCGCCATCCTGCCTCGGCTCGACGCCCTGCGGCCCCATCTCGCGCGCGCGTGCCAGCTCGGCGCCCAGTTCGGCTGCGAGCGCACCCGCGTCGCCACCATGACGCTCAACCAGATCGGGCTTCCCGCGGCGGTCCTGTCGGCCTCGGGGCGGGTGCTGACCATGAATGCCCGCATGCAGGAGCGGGAGGAGGTCCTGCCGCCGGGCCAGCACGGCGGCCTGCTGTTCAAGAGCCTGATCAACAGCAAGCTGCTGCAGGATGCGATCGGCAACGTCGTCAGCGGCCGGCATGCGACGCAGAGCATGCCGGTGCGCGGCTATTCCGACCACCGCCCTCAGATCGCTCACGTCATGCGCCTGGACCGGCACCCCGGCGACGTCTTCGGTGCCTCGGCGGTGCTGCTCGTCCTCGTGCACGTCGGCGCGTGGGCCGTTCCGGACGACGGCCTCCTGAACCTGCTGTTCGACCTCACCCCGGCGGAAGCGCGCCTGCTCCAGGCGCTGGCCGGGGGCTCGCGCCTGCAGAGCTACGCCGAGAGCGTCGGCGTCCAGACAAGCACCGTTCGCACCCAGCTCACCTCGATCTTCAACAAGACCGGGACCAAGCGGCAGGCGGAGCTGCTGAGCATCGTCGCCTCGCTCTCGATGTTCAGCGGGCAGACGGCGCCGTGCCTGGATGCGGCCTGAGGCGAGGTCCGGCTTCGTCCAGGAAGGCGGCCAACGCCTGCGCGGTCGGAAAGGCGTCGAAGGCCCCAAACCGGCGGGTCGTGAGGGCGCCGCAGGCCGCGGCCTGCCGCAGGGTCGCGTCGAGGGGCTGTTGTGCGAGCAGGCCCGCCATCAGCCCGGCCGCGAAGGCGTCCCCCGCCCCGACCGTATCGACCGCCGACACGGCGAAGGCCGGCTGGCGCAGGGGCGGCACTCCGCGGCGGAACGCGATCGCGCCGCACTGCCCCAGGGTCACCACCAGGAGCTCGAGGCCGCCGTCCAGCAGGGCGGCGATGGCCGGCGTCGCGGCCCGGGCCTCGGCGATGGCGTCGGGAGCGCCGAGGCCCAGATCGGCCGCCTCCACCGCATTGACGACGAGGATCGCAGTGTCGGCTAGGATCGCCGGGTCGAGGGCACGCACCGGCGAGGGATTCAGCAGGGTGGGAAGACCCCGCGTCCGAGCCAGGGCGAAGGCCTCGCGGATGGGGGCGTCCGGCGACTCGAACGTCGCCGCCACGAGGTCCGCCTGCCCGACGCGGGCGGCAGCGGCTCGGACGTCCTCCGCAGCGAGGGCGAGGTTGGCGCCGAGGCAGACCGCCAGGCAGTTCTCGCCGGCTGCATCGACGAAGGCGACGCCGGCGCCCGTCGAGCCGGCATGCGGCACCAGCATGGCCTCGGAGAACCCGACCTGCGCGAAGGTCGCGCGGACCACCGGGGAGAACACGTCCGTGCCCACGGCAAAGAGCCCGTCAACCGTGACGCCGAGCCGGTGCGCGGCGAACGCGAGGTTGAAGCCCTTGCCGCCGGGCTCGGCCACGAAGGCCGAGCCGTCGAGGGACTCGCCCGCCTGCGGCAGCCGCGCGACCTTGACCGAGCAGGCGATCACGAAGCTTCCGATGACAAAGACACGCATGGAGCGCTCCGAGCCGATCCGATATAAGCCTCTGTACCGGAGGTCGATCGGACGTGCGCCCCAAAAATCGGACGATGCAGGGGGAGGTCGACCGGGACATCGCGAGCGGCGAGCGTCCCTCGGTGCTGTCTCTGTTGCGCCTGCGCGGCGACACCGCGATGCCGCTCTACCGGCAGATCGAGGGCCAGCTGCGCGAGCTGATCCTCTCGGGCTCGCTGCCGCCGGGCGTCATCCTGCCGGCCGAGCGCCAGCTCGCCGACAGCCTCGGGGTCAGCCGCGTCACGGTCCAGCGCGCCTATGCCGAGCTCAGCGACGACGAGTTTCTCGTGCCGCGCGGGCGCTCCGGCTTCCTCGTGCGCCGTCCCCCCGAGCCCGTGCGCCCGGGCATGGACCGGCTCAAGGGCTTCACGGAGGAGATGCGGGAGCTGGGGAAGATCCCGTCCTCGCGCATTCTGGAGCGGACGGTCACAGAGGACCGCTCGATCGCCTCGATCTTCGGCCTCCCCTCGACGGCCCCGTTCCTGCGCCTGACGCGCGTCCGGTCGGGCGACGGCGTGCCGATGTCGCGCGAGGTCGCCTGGTACAACATCCGCGCGGTGCCCGCCCTCGAGACCGGCGACCTTTCCGGCTCGGTCTACGCGTTCCTGGGCGAGCATCCGGGCGGCCGCCTCGTGCGCTGCGAGCAGACGGTGGAGGCGACCATGCCGACGGCGGACGAATGCGAGATCTTCGCCTTCGAACGGCCCCTCCCGTGCCTGCTGATCAAGCGCCACAGCTACAACCAGGACTCGGTCATGATCGAGTACGTCGAGGGCTTGTTCCGGGGCGATGCCTATCGCTACCGGCTGAATCTGAGCGCGTAGCGATTGAGATCCGACGTCTGATCCCTCCTCGCGAAACCCGCTTCGGATGGATGAACCCATCTGCTTGGGCTGGATGGATAGGAGCTTCGATGCTTACGGCTTTGGCTCGAAGGTCCGTGCCTGCTTTACCGGTCAGCGCGCAGTGACTCGCCGGCTCCGGCCGGCCCCGAAGCTACTCCGCCGGTGGTTCTGCCCAGTCGGCGGACCTGGGACGGAGTCAGGGCGAAGCGCTTGCGGAAGGTCCGATTGACATAGGACAGCTCTCCGAAAGCGACATCGAAGGTGATCGCACTCACTGGGCGGGTATCCTCGGCATCGATGAGGCGCTGCATGGCGCGGTTGAGGCGTCGGTCGAGGACGAAGCCCGGCAAGGTCTGGCCCTCCGCCTGGAACATCGGCTGGACTTGGCGGCTGGAGACGCGCTGGGCCTGTGTGCCACGGTCGCCAGGCTGAGGTCCGGATTGCCAAGGCCTTGCCGCCGCGTTGGAAGGGCGCCAGCGAGGCGCGGATGGCCTCGGCGGGCGCGAGGTCCGAGACCGGCAGGATGACGTAGACGGAGGCGAACATGATGGGTCGACCTGGGCCTCGGGCGGGAGCCGCGCGGCTCCGAGAGTAACGCACACCGCGTCACGGCATCCGATACGGGTCACGGATTTTTCGGATGCTCGGGTCCGGCCGTGGTCGATCAGCCGATCAGGACGACGGCCTTTCGCACGTAGGTCGGCTGGTCGACCTGTCCGACGATGAAGTGGGCGACGTCGGCCCGCGCGATCAGGCCGTTCCGCCACTTTGAGGGCTCGGTGAGAACCTTGTAGCGGCCGGTCGCCGATCCGGGCGTGAGAACCCCTGGCCGAACGAACGTCCAGTCGAGGCCGCTCTTGCGGATGCGCATCTCCTGCGCATCCTTGTCGTCGTAGGCGCGACCGAAGACGAGGCGGAACGGGACGCGCTGAAGCAGGCCGATGGAGTCTCTGCTATCGCCAGTGCCGAAGCCGGTGACGGCCAGGAGGCGCTTGACACCGGCTTTCTCCATGGCCGGTACCAGCATGTTGGTCGCGTCCGAGAACAGCGTCACCGGGCCGAGCAGATCCTTGACCGGCACCCCGAGCGCCTGGACGACGACGTCCACGCCGTCAAGGGCGGCGGCGACATCTCCAGCCTTCAGCGCGTCACCCGTGAAACGCTCCAGACCCGCACCGGACAGGGTCATGGTCGTGGCCGAACGCGCGAAAGCCCGGACGCGATGTCCGGCCGCGAGCGACGCTTTCACGGTCTCCAGGCCGATACCTTTGCTGGCGCCGATGACGAGGGCGTGGGCCATGGTCGTTTCCCGGTTGGTTGAATGCGCGACGAGACCCAATCAACCGCGGACGCGCCATGCGGTCGCTTGACCAGCCTCTCTACGGTTCGGTGATCGAGCTGTCCTGAAAGCCCGAGATCTCGTTGGCATGCCCCCGGGCATTGCAGGTGTGCCCCTGATCGGACGCGGCTAGGCGGAAAGTCTCAGGATTACTGCGGAGGACCCAACGATGTGAGCCAGGGTCACCAGGACCGATCCGGTATGAAGGATGCCGAAGCGAGCGCGATTACACATGTCGGTCGCGCCATTGATGGCCGGCATGAGTATCTGGCGCGCGAGGAGCGCCGTGACGGCGATCAGTCCCAGTATGAGTGCCGATGCCCTATCGGTGGTGGCTGTCAGCGCCGCGCCACCGAGGGCGCACACCATGACGAAGATGTAGAAATGCGGGAAGGCGCGGCGCAGCAGTGGGCCTGCCGCGTCGGCGGGCAGCGCGCTGAACAGAAACGAAGCGAAACCGAACGAGTACAGGACCATCCCGCCGAAGAGGAGGGCCGTCACGAGAATAGCCGCTTGCGAGAGCATCGGTTCCAAACCTCAATGGCTTTCAGATCGCCCTCGTGGGCGGCATCTGTTTCTCTCGTCTGATAGCCGTCCCCTTCGTCTTGAAACGCCTCTCCGCTTCACGCGCGAGGTCAGGGGATGGTCGGCACTCAGATCGAGTCTTCCGATGCCTGCTTGGCACAGGCCCTGAACACATCGCCGATCGCCAAGTCGGCATGCGCATTCATGCTCGCGGCGTCATTGAGGCAGGACAGCACATCCTTGCGCGGAACACCTTTTGCACTGGATTTCTCCAGCTGCTGCAGCAGACGATCACGGTCCGCGCCCGTTGCGGCACTCCAGTCCCGCAGGGTGTCCTGCGGTTGCAAGGCCAAGGCTGGCGTCGCGATCGATCCCAGCATCAATATCACGAAAGCGCGAACCGGCATCTTTGATTTCCCCCATTAAAGTGGTCCTGGAACAGTCGCCGGCTACTTGTTCGCATCGCCTCAAGGCGCTTGGTGAACGAGCACAAGAACGGTGGTCCGCTTCGGCAACCGTAGTTTTTATGCTTGCACCGACTGGTAGAAAGGCGCGACTTCCCGTGGACTTCCCCAGTCGGCGGGCCCTGTCCCAGGTCGCGCCGCCCTTGCCTGCATCACGCCTCCCCATGGCCTTGTCGACGAGGGGCTTGGCACCAACCTTGACGTCGAGGGCGCCCTACTTGGCGTCCGCGACGGCCTCCACGACATCCCGCGTGCTGTAGGGCTTGGACACGAAGTGGCCGTGATCGGGGACCTCCTCATCCGCCAAGCGGTGTCGCCCGGAGGTCAGGACCAATCGGATATCCGGCCACGAGGCGTAGACGCGCTCCGCCAGCGTCTTGCCGCACATCGAGCCGGGCATGTCGATGTCGGTGAACAGCACCCCGACATCCGAGCGCCGTTCGAGGATGTCCCAAGCCTCATCGGCGTTGCCGGCCTCGATCACCGTCAGGCCTGCGTCCTCAAGCATCTCGGCGGCGCATAGGCGAACGCGATCGTCGTCCTCGACCACGAGGATCACCGAGGCATCCAAGGGGCGCTTCGCGGACATGGGCGATCAACGAGCCATCCGCACGTTTGTTGCAGCCGAGGCATCCCTGGGCTGAAGCGTCGCGCATGCCGGTCTCGACCTGAAGAGATCGGGGAAAGCGCGACCGGAGCCGGGACGACCTTGGCGGGTTATGTCCCGGGACCTCGCCTGGCGCCTCGGCCCGGACGACCAGGTCACGGACGGCGACAAGCGCCAGACGGAAATCCGCAACTTCATCGAGGCCATGGCAGTCCCGAGGCGGAGCGAGAGACGCTGACCGGAGGCCCATGTCACGGGCGGACATGATCGCCCGGTGACGTCGGACGCATGACGGATCGGCCAAAAAGCCGCGTATCGATTCATCGCGGAGGACGTTGCGTCTACGTCGAACCATCCGAAGCAGCTGAAAACAGCGCGTCCGCCGAGTGCGGCGGGATGGGGGAACGGAAGGAAACAAAATGTCCGAACATACGTTCGACGAAACCAACATCACCTGGCGGACCCTGGACTGGCTGCCGCACATCGCCTTCTTCGTCTACAAGGTCGACGAGGAGAACCGCATCGTCGACGTCGTGTTCAAGTTCGCCGCCAACCAGCGGGTGATGCTACACCGGCACAAGAGCCCCTACGTGACGCTGGTGATGCAAGGTGAGTTGAGGTTCTACCGCGAGGACGGAACCCTGAAGGAGACCCGTCCGACGGGCAGCTACGTCTCGGGCGTCGCGAACGCCGACCCCCACATGGAGGGTGGCGGCGACGAGGATGCGATCGTCTTCTTCAGCAACCGCAATATCGAGGATGCGCTCTACGAGTTTCTCGACGATGCGGGCAATCCCGTTCAGGTCCTCGGCATCGCGGACTTCAAGGCGCAGCTCCAAGAGCAGATCGCGACCGGCACCTTCGCGAAGGTCGCCGCTCGAGTGGCATGACCCCATCGAGCGCCGGGAAAGCGAGCTGCATTCCCGGCGAGGCAGCGTTCCAAACCGCGAAAAACCGTTGGCCCAACCGCAACTTCGCGTGGCCGGAGCGTCGTAGCGAGGGCGTGGTTCCGCCACCGCGCGGCTGCGACGTTCGGCCTTCTGCCCTGCCGTCAGCTTGTCCTTGTCGGTGACTCTCGCCTGCAGATGGGCTTGGAGTCCCGCTCTGCCGCGAATTCGAACCGCTTCCCGCGGCCGACGGTCGGAAATCGACGATAGTTTGTGGTGGCCCCGCAGGTCGCCAGGGTCGCAGAGGAGCCGGTATCGGGAACGTGACCGCACCTGGGACGGTTCGCCCTGAAATGGAAACCTATGTCCTCGTCGTCGCCGGGTTCGGTGTCCTGGTGCTTCTGACGGCATGGCTGCCGATGGTGCTCCGGGTCCTGCCCCTGTCCTTGCCGATCTGCTGCGTCGGCATCGGTGCCGCCCTGTCGCTCGTCCCTGCCATCGGCGAGCTCACCCCGCATCCCGGCACGCACCCCACGCTCGTCGAGCACGCGACCGAGGCGGTGGTCGTCATCTCGCTGATGGGAGCTGGTCTGAAGATCGACCGTTTCATCGGCTGGAAGCGCTGGTCGATGACTTGGCGTCTGCTCGGCATCGGCATGCCGCTCACCATCCTGGCCCTGACCCTCCTTGGGTCGGCCCTGCTCGGGTTGGGCGCTGCGGGAGCCCTGCTTCTCGCCTCGGCGCTGGCACCCACCGACCCGGTGCTCGCTTCCGACGTCCAAGTCGGAGAGCCTGCCGAGGACAACGAGGACGAGCCCCGCTTCGCCCTGACCTCCGAGGCCGGCCTCAACGACGGGCTTGCCTTCCCCTTCGTGAACCTCGCCATCGCCCTTGCGGGGACGAGTGGCTTTGCCGGCGTACCCTGGTCACACTGGTTCGCGATCGACGTCCTTTGGAAGATCCTCGTCGGCGCCGTCCTCGGGGCGCTGATCGGGCGGGCCTTGGGATGGTTGACCTTCCATCTGCCCAACGTCTCGAAGCTGTCCCGGACCGGCGACGGCTTCGTCGCCCTCGGGGTGACCTGCATCGCCTATGGCTGCGTCCAGGCCGTCGACGGTTACGGCTTCGTCGGCGTCTTCGCGGCGGCCCTGGCCCTGCGCGCCTCCAGCCACGGGCATGACTATCACCGCAAGATGCACAGCTATGCCGAGGAGCTCGAGCGCCTGCTGATGATGGTGCTTCTCGTGGGCTTCGGAGCCATGCTGGCCGCCGGAGGGCTGCTCCAGGCCCTCACATGGACAGCCGCCGCCTTCGCCTTGATCGCGATACTGGTCGTTCGACCCCTCGCGTGCTGGCTCGGTCTTCTCGGTAGCGGTCGATCCCGCGAGGATCGTGCGGTAATCAGCTTCTTCGGCATCCGCGGCCTTGGGACGGTCTACTACCTGTCCTTCGCCATGGGCCACGCGACGTTCGCACAGGCGGACCTTCTCTGGGCCACGGCCAGCCTGACCGTGCTGATCTCCATCCTCATGCATGGGGTCTCGGTCACGCCGGTCCTGCGAGCGCTGGATCGGCGGATGGGACGGGATACCGAAAGCGCGCAGCTCGACCTGACCCTGTCCCACCCCTGAGACGCGGGTGCCAGCGAGGGTTCCGGACGCCAGAACATTTTGCGTGATCCCTGGATCACGCAAAATGCTCTATCTTGTTGTGGGATCGCATTCTCTTCACGCGAGCCGCGATCCACCTCACTCGATAATACTCTAGGTCTTGTCGACATCGACGTCGCGCTCGACGCCGCCCGTCTTGACACTGAGACCTGGCACTTCGTCGAGCTGCCGCAGACTGGTGAAACGGCCACGCTCCTCACGGTACCGCACGATCTCGAAGCCGTGGCCCCTCAACGCCGCTACGGTGTCGAGTTCTTCAGCGGTCGCGGTGTTCAGGTCGATCATCTCACGCCTTTCTGTGGAATGGGGAAAGCCGGAAGGGGAGCCATGGGTTTCAGGCTCGGGTGACGCACCGGTCCCGATCCCGAGGAATCGAGAGAGGCCGTTCGAATCGGCCGAAACCACCGGCAGGATCTGCATCACGTCCCCATGCTCCGCGAGCTGGCTGCGCGCGCCGGGGCGGGAGATGTCCATGGCCACATCGGCGTGCGTTCGTCCGCCGGGTCGGCACGACGCCGGGCGGATACCGGCGCCAGCAGGCGGGGACCTGACCGACGGCCTTGAAAGGCTTGTCCGGGCGACGGGTCGGAGAGGCCGCCGTCGGCCGAGCACCGCATCGCGCGTGGCCCTTGGACCAGTCACAACCGCCTCGCCCCACGCAACGTCTTCGCGCCGCGTGCGCGTCACCTGTCTAGGATCGACACAACGCCCCATGCGGCATCTGTCGTGCTGGTCGAACGTTTAGGATCGCGCGGTTTGAACGACTTTGTAGACAAACTGCGCAAATAGTGCAGAATGAATGCGCCGCATGACCTCGTTGTGGGTTTGATCGGCGCAAGAATGAAAAAATCTGCGCAAAATGCGCAGGGAGGAGCCCGAGATGCAGATCCCGATCAAGCGGGCGATCGAAGCCGTGCCCGGCGGCATGATGGTGGTTCCGTTGCTCGCCGGGGCGCTCATCGCCACCTTCTTCCCCGGCACGCCGAAGCTTTTCGGCTCGTTCACGGGCGCCCTGTTCTCCGGGGCGCTGACGATCCTGGCCGTCTTCTACGTGTGCATGGGGGCGAGCATCGATTTCCGCGCGACGCCGTACATCGCCAGGAAGGGCGGCACCCTGCTGCTCGTGAAGGTCGGCATCGCCGTGCTTCTGGGCCTGGTCTTCGGACGCGTCCTGGGCGAGGCGCCGGTCGCCGCAGGCATGTTCGCGGGCCTGTCCACCCTGGCCGTGGTCGCCGCGATGAACGACACGAACGGCGGCCTCTACATGGCGCTGATGGGCCAGTACGGCCGCCCGCGCGACGTGGGCGCCTACACGGTCATGTCGCTGGAGAGCGGGCCGTTCCTCACCATGGTCACGCTCGGGGTCGCGGGACTCTCGGCCTTTCCCTGGCAGACGCTGGTCGGCGCCATCCTGCCGCTCCTCGTCGGCATGATCATCGGCAACCTCGACCGCGAGATGCGCGCCTTCCTCGGCCGCGCCATCCCGGTGATGATCCCGTTCTTCGCCTTCGCGCTCGGTGCGGGGCTCGACCTCACCAAGGTCTGGCAGGCGGGCCTCCTCGGCCTCGCCATGGGCGTCGCCGTGGTGGTCGTGACGGGCATCCCGCTCTTCTTCGCGGACCGGCTCACCGGCGGGACCGGGGTCGCGGGGATCGCCGCCGCCTCGACGGCCGGCAACGCCGCGGCGGTGCCCGCGATCGTGGCCTCGGCCAACCCGGCCTATGCCGACGCCGCAGGTCCGGCGACGATCCTGGTGGCCGCCTGCGTCGTCGTCACGGCCATCCTCGTCCCCGTGGCGACCGCCTGGGCCGCGCGGCGGTTCGGCGATCCCGTGGGGGCCGACGGCGAAATCGCGGAGGTCACGGGGAGCGCGCCTGCCGGCCGCACGGCCGAGCCGGACCGCGTCGTCGCCGGGCGCTGACATGGCCGAGCGCTGGCTCATCCTCGCCGACGACCTGACCGGCGCCGCCGATTGCGCCATCGCCTTCGGTCGTCGCGGCCGAGCGGCGGCGGTGACGTGGGGAACCGCGACGGGATGCGGGTCGGCGGATCTCCCGGTGCTGTCCTACGATGCCGACAGCCGGGGCCTCTCCGCCGCGGCTGCCGCGCAGCGGCACGCCCAATGCCTGAGGCGCCTCCATGATCCGGACCGGATCCTCTTCAAGAAGATCGACTCGACCCTGCGCGGCCAGCCCGCCGCAGAGACCGCCGCCGCGCTCCGTCACCTGAAGGGCCGCGCCGAGGCCGGCTTCGCCGGAACCGTGCTCGGGATCTGCGCCCCGGCCTTTCCGGCCACCGGGCGGACGACCGTCGGCGGGCGCGTCCAGGTCGACGGGCGCCCCCTCGAGGAGGCCGAGGTCTGGGCACGGGACCACAGCTACGCCAACGCCGACCTAGCTTTCGTGCTGGGCACGGCCGGGATCCGGACGACGGCCGTGCCGCTGGTCACGGTGCGCGGCCCGGGCTTCGCGTCGGCGCTCGGGCAGGTCGCCGCCACGGGCGACGTCGTCGCCGTCTGCGATGCCGAGACCCAGGCGGATCTCGATCGCATCGCCGCCGCGGGCCTGCGCATCGCCGCCGAGGGCCTGCGCATCGCCGCCGCGGGCCCGTCGGGCGGGCTGGCGCCGTTCTTCGTCGGCAGCGCCGGCCTCGCCCACGCCCTCGCAGCGGTCGAGGCGAGACCGGCGCTTGCGCCCTTGCGGATCGCGTCGCGCCGGGGCGGCAGCTTGATCGTGGTGGGATCGCTTGCGACGACCTCCCGGGCGGCCACCCGCAAGCTCGCGGCGCTCGACGGCGTCGTCCACCTGCCCGTTTCGTCCGAGACCCTTCTCGGCGATCCGGGCGAGTTGGCCGCTGCGGTCGCACGCGTCGCGATCGCGATCGCCGCCGGGCACGACGTCCTGGTCGAGATCGCGATGGCGGGCGTTCCCGACATGGCCCTCGGCCCTCGCCTCGTGCATGCCCTCGCCGACGCGCTCGCGCCGTTGGGCGCCGCGATCGGCGCGTTCGCGGCCACCGGGGGCGAGACCGCCTCCGCCCTCCTCTCGCGCTTCGGCGTCGACGGGATTCGACTCGTCGACGAGATCGAGCCCGGCGTGTCCCTCGGCCTCACGCTCGGCCGCCTCGCCATCCCCGTCGCGACGAAGGCGGGCGCCTTCGGCGACGCCGACAGCCTCATCCGCATCCGCGAGCGCTTGCGTGCGGTCCGCATCGAAGGAAGCTTCTCATGACACGTCCGACCATCGCCATCACCATGGGTGACCCGGCCGGCATCGGCCCCGAGATCATCATGAAGGCGCTTGCCCATGCCGAGGTCCAGGCCCTGTGCCGTCCGCTGGTCGTCGGCGATGCCGGGCGCCTGCGGCAGGCGGGCGAGATCGTCGGATCGCGGGTGCCGGTCGATGCCCTGGCCGATGTCGGCGAAGCCGACTTCGACACGGGGGCGGTGCAATGCATCGACCTCAAGGTCGTCCCCGCCGACCTGCCGTTCGGGCAGGTGTCGCCGGTCGGCGGCGAGGCGGCCTACCGCTTCATCGCCAAGGCCGTCGAGCTGGTGCAGGCGGGCGAGGCCGGCGGGATCTGCACCGCGCCCTTGTCCAAGGAGGCGCTTCATGCCGCCGGCCACAAGTTCCCCGGTCATACCGAGATGCTGGCCCACCTGACCGGCACGCCGGAGGTCTCGATGATGCTGGTCTCGCCCAAACTTCGGGTGATCCACGTCACGACCCATATCGGCCTCGTCGACGCGATCGCGAAGATCGAGCCCGGCTTGGTCGAGCGCGTGATCGCGCGGGGGCACGCGGTGCTGGTGAAGGCCGGGATCGCGAACCCGAAGATCGGCGTCTGCGCGATCAACCCGCACGCGGGCGAGAACGGGCTGTTCGGCCACGGCGAGGAGGCGGAGAAGATCACGCCGGCGGTCGAGGCCTGTCGGGCCCGGGGGTGGGACGTGCGCGGCCCGCTGCCGGCCGACACGCTGTTCTTCCTCGCCGGACGCGGCGACTACGACATGGTCGTCGCGATGTACCACGATCAGGGTCACGGCCCGATCAAGGTGCTCGGTCTCGAGGCCGGCGTGAACATCACCGTGGGCCTTCCCGTGATCCGCACCTCGGTCGACCACGGGACCGCCTTCGACATCGCCGGCAAGGGCGTCGCCGACGAGCGCAGCCTGATGGAGGCCCTGCGACAGGCGGTCGACCTCGCGCCGAAGGCGGCACCGGCTTCCGCATAGCCAGCCGGCCCGACCTTCGGCATGATGCGCCCTCCCCTCGATCGGAGCGGAGAGCGGATCGGGCGAGCCCGTGCCGCGCCCGGATCCGCCGTCCCGAAGGGATCGTCCGGGTCGGATCGGGCGCACCGGATCATCTCGGTAGGGTCGTCGTCCTCATGTCGATGCGGAGCAAGGCGCGTCAGGCGCTGCTGCTGGAGGCGCTGAAGCTCGGCGAGATCGACGTCGACGACGTCGCCGCCCGCCTGGACGTCTCCGCCTCCACGGTCCGGCGCGACCTCCAGGTCCTCTCCGCCACCCGGGCCGTCCGCCGGACCTACGGCGGCGCGATCCTCGCCGGCCACCCGGTCGAGACGACCTTGGCCGAGCGGATGGCCGTAAACGGGCCCGAGAAGCTCGCCATCGCCCGCAAGGCGATCACGCTGGTCGAGGACGGCGACACGCTGATCCTCGATGCCGGCTCCACGGTCGCCGCATTCGGGCAGCTCCTCGCCAAGCGCCGCCTGCGCATCGTCACCAACAACCTCGCCCTGCTCCCCGCCCTCGCCGAGGCGCCGGGGATCGAGCTCGTGGTCCTGGGAGGCGCCTTGCGGGCCACCAGCATGAGCACGGTCGGCCCCCTCGCCGTCGAGGCGCTTCGCCTCATGACCGCGGATCACGTCGTCCTCAGCGCCGACGGGGTGGTGGCGGGGCGCGGCCTCTGCGAGGCGAGCCTCGATCAGGTGGCGCTCAAATCCCTGATGATGCGCCAGGCGAACGGGGTGATCGTGCTCGCCGACGCGAGCAAGCTCGGCCGGGCCGAGCAGAACGCCTGGGCGGCTCTGCCGCATCGCTGGACGCTGGTCACGAATTCGGACGCGCCGAAGGATCAGATGCAGCGTCTCGCGGATGCCGGCGCCGCCGTCCTCGTCGGCCATGGCGCATCGCGCAAGATCTGACCCTCCCGCCGCCTCGCCCTCACGGCATGACGGGCGGATGGTAGGTCAACGTGAAGGCCAGGGCCCAGAGCAGGAACAGCACCAGCGGCAGGTGCACGATGAGCTGGAGGAAGCTGAAGCCGACGATGTCCCGCGCCTTCAGGCCGATGATGCCGACCAGCGGCAGCATCCAGAACGGGTTGATCAGGTTCGGCAGCGCCTCGGCGGCGTTGTAGATCATCACCGCCCAGCCGAGGTGGACCTTCAGCTCGTTGGCTGCCTGGAGCACGTAGGGCGCCTCGAGCAGCCACTTGCCGCCGCCCGAGGGCACGAAGAAGCCGAGGATCGCCGAGTAGACGCCCATCGTCAGCGGGAAGGTGCCGGCGGTGTTGAGGTTGACGAAGGCATGGGTGATCGCATCGGACGCCGAGGCGCCGGCCGCGTTCTTCGGCACGGTCAGCATCCCGCTGATCGCCGCGTAGAGCGGATACTGGATCAGGATGCCCGCGATCGCCGGCACCGACTTCGAGACGGCCACGAGGAAGCGCTTCGGCCGCCAGTGCAGCAGCAGGCCCAGGGTGAGGAACAGCAGGTTGTAGGTGTTGAGGTTCGAGATCGCGACGATCCACGACTGACGGGCGAATTCCTGCACGATCCAGCCGCCGGCGATCACCACGAGGAGAATCGTCAGGAGCGGCGAATGCTCCAGCCACTCCCCGGGCTGGCGCGGCGGCGGGATGTCGGTCGACTCGCGGCTCACGTCGACGCCCAGGGTCTCGGCGGTGACGGCCGTCGCCCCGCGCGGCGCCGAGGCGTAGGCGATCGCCACCGAGACGACGAACAGGATCGCCGCGATCAGCATCGACTGCCACAGGAAGATGGTCTCGCTGAACGGGATCACGCCGGAGATCGCGAGCAGGCTCTTGGTCAGGCTCGCAGGGTTGGCCTGGAGCTGCGCCGCCGAGGAGCTGAGACCGAGCGCCCAGGTCGCGCCGAGCCCGAGATAGGCCGCCGCGCCCGCGGCCCGGTAATCCATCCGGAGGTCCGTCCGCCGGGCGAGCGCCCGGACCAGCAGGCCGCCGAAGATCAGGCTGAGGCCCCAGCTGAGGAACGACGAGAGCATCGTCGCGCCCGCCACGAAGCCGACCGCCCCGCGCCCGGTCCGGGGCACCTGCGCCATGCGCTCGATCAGCGCCCGCACCGGCGGCGAGACCGCCACGACGTAGCCGCCGATGGTGACGAAGGCCATCTGCATGGTGAAGGGGATCAGGCTCCAGAACCCGTCCCCGAAGCTCTTGGCGACGGACGCCGCCGGCGCGCCGTTGGCCAGGACGCCGAGGGCGACGACGACCACCGCGATGGCGACGAAGATGAAGGCGTCCGGAAACCAGCGCTCCGCCCAGGCGGTGAATCGGATGCCGAGGCGCTCGAGCGTGCCGGCCGCCGGCACGGTTCCGGGATCCGTTGCCGGCGCGGGCTTGGACGGCACAGGCTTGGAGGGGCGGGGCTTGGACGGGGCCGGATCAATGGGCGCGATCGCCATGGATGTCCTCTGGGCTTCGGCTCTTCGCGGCCGGAGCCGCATGGATGACACGCCCTCGCTCGACCTCGACGGCGTGCCCCGATCAAGATCGTGACAGGCGGCCGCGATCGTGGAGGCGGCCGATTCGTCTGCGGCCCGCCGCATCCCCGCAGGCCACGTCGCCCGCGGCCTGTCGCGGGCGACGTGGCGGCCCCGGGTTCAGCGCGCGAGATGCCGGTCGAGGAAGGACGCGATCTCTTCGAACGCCTCCTTCACCTCCGGCACGCGATCGTCCCGGTAGAACTGCGCGTGCGACTGCCCCTCGAAGACCTGGAGCGCGGCCTCGACCCCGGCCTGCCGAAGCTTGCGGTGCATCCGGACGGTGTTCGACAGGAGGAGGTCGCGCGTGCCCGTCGTCAGGATCGTCGGCGGGAACCCGCGCACGTCGCCGTTGATCGGCGAAAGCAGGGGATCGGAGAGATCGTGCCCCGCGGCGTAGAATTTCGTGGCCGCGTCGCAGAATCCGGCCGGCGAGACCAGCACGTTGTCCACCCTCGCGTTGGTCTGGAACGAGTCGCCGCGTTGCGTCGCGTCCGACATCGGCGTGCCGGGTGCGATGGCCCCGGGCAGCGGCAGGCCTTCCGCCTTCGCCCGCAGCATCATCGCGAGGGTCAACGCGCCGCCGGCCGAGCTTCCGAAGACCGCGATCCGGCCGGGGGCGGTGGTCCGAAGCACGGCCTTGAAGACCGTCATGCCGTCGTCGAGCGCCGCCGGAAAGAACGCCTCCGGCGGCATCCGGTAGTCGACCGCGATCACTTTCATCCGGCCGAAGCCGGCCAGTAGCATGGCCTCCGGCAGGGCGGCCTCGCGGGGGTTGAGGACGTAGCAGCCGCCGTGGACGTGGATCGCGATCCGCTCCCGGTTCGCGGCGGGGATGTCGGTCGGGGTGATCGTGTACGCCCGCACGCCGTCGATCGTCGTGGGCGCCACGGTCACCCGCAGACGCTCGGACATCGGCCCGATCTGCGGGGCGGCAAGCGTCGCGAAGCCGTCCGAGAGCTGCTTCCAGCCGTCCGGGGTCGTCGGCGGCTTGTCCCAGTTCGTCCGCAGCGGCTGGGCGATGATCGCCTGCAGGGCCGGGCTCACGGTGTCCGGTACAGGAATCGTCTTGGCCGGCACCTCGCGGGGCGAGGGCGGCGCCGCCTGCGCCAACGCCGCGGACGGGCCCGCGAGGCAGGCGAGGAGGATGGCGGTCACGATGCGCATGCGGTGCGTCCTCCGATGGAACAGGGTCAGGCTCTCGCATCCGCACGCGAGCCGGCTTCCATCGCGCGCGAGGATGCGAGGGCCGGCTCGATCCGCAAGCCGGTCGCCTCGTCGAAGACGTGGATATGGGCTGCGGGAAACGACACCCGGATGGCGTCGCCCACGGGCGCGCCGTTGGCGATCTTGAGCGTGAGCGACGCCCCGCCCGGGCGTCCGGCATGCACCAGCATCTCGGACCCGAGCAGTTCCACGACCTCGACCGGCCAGGTCCAGCCCGATGCGTCGAGCACGACATGCTCCGGCCGGATGCCCAGGACCACCCGGTGGCCGTCGGGCCGGTCGAACCGCCAGGCCCCGAGCGCGACGTCCGCGTCCGCCACCCGCACCGACGTCCCGTCGCGACCGAGGGTGCCGGGAAGCAGGTTCATCGCCGGCGAGCCGATGAAGCCCGCGACGTAGGTGTCAGCCGGGCGCTCGAACACCTCCGTCGGCGTCGCCAGCTGCACCGGCACGCCCTGGTGCATCACGAGCAGCCGGTCGCCGAGCGTCATCGCCTCGACCTGATCGTGCGTGACGTAGAGGCTCGTCACCTTCAGCCGGCGCTGGAGGCGGCGGATCTCGCCGCGCATCTGCACCCTGAGCTTCGCGTCGAGGTTCGACAGCGGCTCGTCGAACAGGAACAGCTTCGGGTCGCGGACGATGGCGCGCCCCATGGCGACCCGCTGGCGCTGGCCGCCGGACAGCTGGCGCGGCTTGCGCTCGAGCAGCGCCTCCAGGCCCAGGAGGGCCGAGGCCGCATCGACCTTAGCCCGGATCTCGGAGCGGGGAAGGCCGCGGATCTTCAGCGCGTAGGCCATGTTCTCGAACACGCTCATGTGCGGGTACAGGGCGTAGTTCGGGAACACCATGGCGATGTCGCGCGCCGACGGGTCGAGGTTGGTGACGTCGCGCCCGTCGATCAGGACGCGCCCGGCGGTCGGCGTCTCGAGCCCCGCCACGATGCGCAGGAGGGTGGATTTCCCGCAGCCCGACGCGCCGACGATGACCAGCATCTCGCCGTCCGCCAGGGCGAGGTCGACGCCCTTCAGGATCTCGTTGTTGCCGAAGCGCTTGCGCAGGCCGTCGAGTTTCAGGCCCGCCATCACTTGTCGCCCTCCGTCAGGCCCTTCACGAACCAGCGCTGCATGAGGAGCACCACCGCGACCGGCGGGACCAGCGCCAGCACCGCCGTCGCCATGACCTTGTTCCATTCGGTGGCGGTGTCGACGCCGACCATCTTGACGATGCTGATGACCACCGTGTCGAGCTTCGGATCGGTCGCGACCAGGAGCGGCCACAGGTACTGGTTCCACCCGTAGACGAACAGGATGACGAACAACGCCGCGATGTTGGCGCCCGAGACCGGGATCAGGATGTCCCGCAGGAAGCGCAGGGGCCCGGCCCCGTCCATGCGCGCCGCCTCCACGAGCTCGTCCGGAACCGCGAGGAACGTCTGCCGGAACAGCAGCGTCGCCGTGGCGGAGGCGACGAGGGGGATCGTCAGCCCCGTGAAGCTGTTGATGAGATCGAGGGAGGCCATGACCTGGAAGGTCGGGATCAGCCGCACCTCGACCGGCAGCATCAGCGTCAGGAAGATCAGCCAGAAGGCGGTCATGCGGAAGGGAAAGCGGAAGAAGGTGACCGCATAGGCCGAGGGCAGCGACAGGGCGATCTTTCCGAACGCGATCGCCAGCGCCATCGCGGCCGAGACGAGCAGCGAGCGCCAGACCGGCCCGGCCCCCGCCGACCCGTTCACCAGCACGTCGCGGTAGATGCCGAGGCCGGAGAGGCGCGGGACGAGCGAGACCTCGCCGCGGGCGATCGCGGCCGAATCCTGGGTCGAGCCCGCGACGGCGATCCAGATCGGCAGGGCGAAGAGCAGGATCGCCAGGATCAGCACGGCATACGGGATCAGAGGGGGCATCCTCCGGCGCATCAGGTGGCGGCCTTTCGCCCGAGGAACCGGAACTGCAGGGCGCAGAGGACGATGACGCCGGCCATCAGCACCACGGATTGCGCGGAGGACGAGCCGGCGTTCGCATTGACGACGCCGTCGAGGTACACCTTGAGGACGAGCGTCTGGGTCGACTGGCCGGGCCCTCCGCCGTTCACCGCGTAGACGGTCGCGAAGGTGTCGAAGGCCGCGTAGACGAGGTCGACCACGAGCAGGAAGTAGACGGTCGGCATCAGCAGCGGCAGGACGATGGTGCGGAACCGGCGGACGCCGCGGGCGCCGTCGATGCGGGCCGCCTCGATGATCGTCTTCGGGATGGCCTGGAGGCCCGCCAGGAAGAAGATGAAGTTGTAGCTGACCTGTTTCCACGCGGCGGCCAGAATTACGAGCCCCATGGCCTGCGTGCCGTCGAGCTTGTAGTCCCAGGCGATCCCGATCCGGTTCAGCCACGCCCCGACGAGACCGATCTGCGGGTGGAACATCAGCACCCACAGCACGGCCGCCATGGCCGGCGCCACCGCGTAGGGCCAGATCAGCATCGTGCGGTAGAAGGCGCGCCCCCGAATCTCGGTATCGGCCAGGACCGCGAGCCCGAGCGCCACGCCCATCGCGATCCCGGTCACGCAGGCGCAGAACACCAGCGTCCGCCCGATCGCGGCGAGGTAGAGCGGATCGCCGAACAGGTCGACGAAGTTGTCGAGACCGACGAATTCCGTGCTGGTGCCGAAGGCGTCCTCGCGCTCCAGGCTCGATTTGATCGCCTGGATGGCCGGCCACAGGAAGAAGACGCCGGTCAGCACCAGTTGCGGCAGGATCAGCAGCGCCGGGAGCACCCGGCCCGGGAACAGCGTCCGTCGTTCCATCTCACGCGTGCCTTCCGCCGGTCCGCCGCGTCAGCCGCGCGCGGATTTCTGGAAGTCGCGCAGGACGCGGTTCCCGCGCGCGGCGGCGGCGTCCATCGCCGATTGCGCCGTCTGCTGGCCCTGGAGCGCCTTCTCGATCTCCTCGTAAAGGATCGCGCGGATCTCCGGCAGGCGGCCGAGGCGCAGGCCGCGCGAGTTCGGGGTCAGCTCCCCGCGGGAGAGCTGCCGCGCCGGCACGTCGGTGCCGGGATTTTTGTCGAAGTAGCCCGCCTGCTTCGTGGCCGCGTAGCCCGCGACCGTCACCGGAACGTAGCCGGTGTTCTGGGCGTAGAGGGCAACCTGCTCGGGCTTCGCGATGAAAGCGTAGAAGGCCGCGACGCCCTTGTATTCGGCCTCGCTGCGCTTCGGCGCCGTCATCGCCCACAGGCTGGCGCCGCCGATGATGGAGTTGTTCGGGCGCGGATTCAGCGCCGGCTCGGTCGGCAGGAAGGCCTCGGCGTAACGGAACTTGGCGTTCTTGACGATGTCGGCACGGCCCGAGGACGAGCCGAAGCCGATCGCGGCCTGCCCGGAATAGAAGACCGCATCGGGCGCGCCGTCGCGGCCGGCGTACTTGAAGGCGCCGTCCTTCGACAGGTCCAGGAAGCGCTGGAGCTGGTCGACGAACGGCTTGGTGTTGATGAGCAGTTCCGCGCCGAGGCCGTCGTAGCCGTCGTTCTCGGTGGCGTAGGCGAGGTTCTGGATCGCGGCGTATTCCTCGAACTGGATCCAGGTCATCCAGGCGGAGGTGCTGGCGATGGGCGTGGCCGCCTTGGAGGCGAGGGTGCGGGCCGCCTTGGCGAAGTCGTCGTAGGTGGCCGGCGGCGCGTCCGGGTCGAGCCCCGCCTTCTCGAAGGCGTCGCGGTTGTACCACATGACCGCCGTCGAGGAGTTGAAGGGCATCGAGGCGAGCTTGCCGTCGGCCAAGCTGTAGTATCCCCGCACGCCTGGGATGTAGGCCTTGGGATCGAGTGCGAGCCCGGTCTCCTCCGCCAGCTTCCAGGCCGGCTTGATGGCGGCGCCAGCCTGCAGCATCGTGCCCGTGCCGACCTCGAAGATCTGGACGACGTGCGGCGCCCTGCCGGCGCGGTAGGCCGCGATCGCCGCCGTCAGCGTCTCGGGATAGGTGCCCTTGAACACCGCCTCGAGGGTGACATCGGACTGGCTCGCGTTGAAGTCGCGCGTCAGCCGCTCGACCTCCTCGCCGTTCGCGCCCGACATCGCATGCCAGAGCACGATGCGCGTCCTGTCGCCGGCGGAGACGGAGGCCGACGGGCGAAGCGCAGCCCACGCGGCAAG
The DNA here is from genome assembly GCF_022829665.1 of Methylobacterium sp. E-041. NCBI lineage: Bacteria > Pseudomonadati > Pseudomonadota > Alphaproteobacteria > Hyphomicrobiales > Methylobacteriaceae > Methylobacterium > Methylobacterium sp. E-041. The sequence continues at coordinate 60,678 of NZ_JAKSYQ010000060.1, forward strand.
ACCGCCGACGCCGGCCAACAGGACGCGACGATCCATCCGAAACCCTCCCCGTCGGCGGAACCGCCCTGCCCGTTGTCCTCGGGCTTGAGATGCGATCCCACGGCACCCGCACCGGACGGCGCGACGCTCATGCCTTCATCATGCACGGACCGACCAGCGGAATAAAGCGCCACGCCGTGCGGTCCCGCGATTTGGCTTCAGGCGTCGGAGGAGCCATCCCCGCTTCGCGCGCCTCGTGGTCGTTTTGCCGGCTTCGCCGCCCCGCCGGAGGCGCCGTCGGCTCGCCTTGCATCGCAGCACTCGCTTACGGCGTTCGATGGCTTTCGCCGCTGTATGCGGCTGGAGCGCGATCACGCCCTCGGGCATCGACGCGGTGATCGGGGTCAACCTCAGCGACCGTTCACGCCGGATCGCGCGCGGGAAACCAGTTGCCGTGGAAGCCCGGCGGGATCCGGTGCCCGAGGTGGATCGTGGCGACGGGCGGCGCCTCGAACGCGCGCGCATCGAGGACGACGAAGTCGGTCGTGTCGCGCGCCGTGTCGACGACGAGCCCGATCAGCCATCCCTCGTCCTCGCCGGCCTCCGGCCGCGCCGGCACGAAGACGAACTCCCCCGGGACGCGGCCGGTACCGAATTCGTGCACGCGCCGCGCCCCGCGCGCCAGATCGTGCTTGTAGATCTGCGTCGCGCCTTCGAGCTGCGTGTTGCCGTCGGCGGGGACCGAGACCGCGTAGACGTAGCGGTGGGGTCGCCCGAAGCGGCGCTCGTCGATCCGCGGAAACTCCTGCGCCGCCGGATCAACCACCCGCCGGTCGACCCGCCCCGTCGCGGGGTCGACGGTCCAGCGCTCCAGCCGGCCCGGCCTGTCGAGGCCGCCGCCTGCCGAGGCGAACACGCTCTCGTAGGCGACGACGTCGAGGACCACCCGCCCGTCCGCGTCGTCGTAGGCGTTGGCGACGTGGAACACGAAGCATGGATCGAGGGCGCACCATGTGATGTCGGCGGCCGTCCCGTGCCGGGGGAGCAGGCCGAGGCGCGCGCGGTGGGCAGGGTTCCAGCGGAACGGGAAGCGGTGGCCGGCCAGCACCGCCCGCATCGAGAAGGTAAGGGGCAGGTCCAGCACCACCGCGAAGCGCGCCGTGATCGCGCAATCGTGGATGCAGGGGCCGTGCTCGACCGGGATCGAGACGTCGCGCACGACGCGGCCGGCGGGCGAGACGACGACGTGGCGCACGCTGTCCCAGATCCGTCCGTCGTAGGCGATGGCATGCGTCTCGCCGGTCTCGGGGTCGCCGTGCGGATGCCCGGTGAAGGAGCCGGCGAGCGTCCCCTCGAACGGATCGTAAAGCTGCGTCTCCAGATCCTCGGACAGCGCGACCGGATAGCTGCCGGCCTCGACCAGGGCGAAGGCGCGGCCGCCGATCTCGACGACGTTGGTGTTGACGGTGTCGTCGCCCCGGCGCGGTCCGGGGGCGGCGGGCCGGCCGAGCGCCGCCGAGGCCGCCCGCGAGCCGATCCAGCGGTTGCGGTACCACAGGGCCTTGCCGCCCGCGACGCGGAGGCCGTGCACCATGCCGTCGCCCAGGAACCAATCGTGGCCGCGCGTCGTCGGGCGGGCCGGGTTGGCGCCCATCTTGAGGTAGCGCCCGTCGAGCCCCGATGGGATCGTCCCGGTCACGGGCAGGTCCCGCAGCGTCAGCTCCGCGCGCATCGGCGCGTGGACGCCGACCACGAAGGGGTGCGCCGTCCCCGGCAGGCGCAGCCGGTTGCCGGCCGCCACCAGCGCGACGAGCCCCTCGGCGGCGGCGCGGACGGTCGACGTGAGACGGTTCGGCATCGGTCGAGGGGTTCCAAGGGCGGTGCGGGGACGAGAGCCGTGATGAACCGTGACGGATGCGCCGGGTCGCGACCGCACGCGCGCCTTGAGCGGGATCGAGAACCGACATAGGGCCGAGGGGCTTCCTCCGGCAATGCGATCGCCGCCCCGACGCGGAGAACCGATGATGCGCCTCGCCCGCCTGCTCCGCGCCGCAGCCCTCCCGATGGCCCTGGCGACGGCCGGCCCGGCACCCTCTGGAACCGTGTCGGAGACATCGCCCTGGGCCGACTGCCTGGGCAGGATCGCCGCCGACGCCCAGGCCCGCGGGGTGCCGCCGGCCTGGGCGGACGGGCAGCTCGTCGGCTTGACGCCCAACCCGGACGTGCTGGCGGCGACCCGCGGCCAAGCCGAGTTCGTCAAGCCGATCTGGGCCTACCTCGACGCCACGATCACCGAGGCGACCATCGCCGAAGGGCAGCGCAAGCTCGAGGAATGGGCCGCGGTCCTCGAGGCGATCGAGCGGCGCACCGGCGTCGACCGCTTCACCCTCGTGGCCTTCTGGGGCGTCGAGTCGGGCTACGGCAAAGTCCTCGACGACGCCGCGATCGTCCGTCCGGTGGTGCAATCGCTCGCGACGCTGGCCTGCGGCGATCCAGGCCGACCGGGCTACTGGCGCGACGAGCTCGTCGAGGCGCTTCGGATCCTCGCGCAAGGGGATGTGCCGCCCGCGCGCCTGACCGGCTCCTGGGCCGGCGCCATGGGGCATACCCAGTTCATGCCGAGCGTCTACCGCGCCCACGCCGTGGATTTCGACGGCGACGGCCGGCGCGACCTCTGGTCGGTGCCCGATGCCCTCGCTTCGACGGCGAACTACCTCGTCGCCATGGGCTGGCGCGGCAACGAGCCCTGGGGCGGCGAAGCCGTGCTGGGAGAAAGCTTCGACTACGCGCTGGCGGACGAGACCACCCCGCGCAGCCTCGACGCTTGGCGCGCGCTCGGCGCGACGCCCGTCCCCGATCGCAAAGCGGACGGCGTCGCGCAGGCCACCCTCGTCGTCCCCGCGGGCGCGGGCGGCCCGGCCTTCCTGCTGCGGCCGAACTTCTCGGTGATCCTGCGCTACAACACGTCGCTGTCCTACGCGCTCACCGTCGCGCACCTGTCGGACCGCCTTCGCGGGCAGGCCGCTTTCGCCCGCGACTGGCCCCGTGGCGACCGCGTCCTGACCGAAGCCGAGCGCCGCGACCTTCAGATCGGCCTGGACGCGCACGGCCACACGGCCGGCGCCGTGGACGGCCGGATCGGTCCGAAGACGCGGGCCGCGATCCGCGCCTACCAGGCCTCGACCGGCCTCCGTCCGGACGGCTATGCCGACGTCGCCCTGCTGGAGCGGCTGCGGACGTCGCCCTGACGTCCGGCGCCGGCGGGCGTGGACGACGGTCCGTATTCGCGCCGGCCCGCGATCGGATCACCGGGGCATCCCCCTCGCTGGAGCAGGCTCTAGGCGCGCAGGCGACGGGCCGCGCCCGGCGCCGCGGCGGATGTCGGCTCCCTGGACCCGGCGCTCGCATGATCGGGCGACGTCCGGACGTCGCCCGCCTCCTGGACCATCGCCGCGGCAAGAAGGCGTGCGCGCTCGGCCCAGCGGTCCCGTTCCGCCCGCAGGGCGTCCATCTGGTCCTGGTGCAAGGCCAGCGCGACCTCAAGCGCGTCGATCTCCGTCCGAAGCTCGCTCGTCCGTTGCCGCTCGCGCGCCAGGGCGGTCTTGAGCACGGACAAGGCAGCGTCCGCCGCGCCGCCCGCCGAGCCCGTCGCGTCGCCTCCCGGGCGGGCGCGCGGGCCGACGACCGCGATCGGGCCGGCCAGGACCGCGTCGGGCGCCGGCGGGATCCGGGGGGCCGCATCCTCTCGCCGAAGCTGCGCGATCTCCGTTCGCAGCTGCTCGACATCGAGGCCCGTTGCGGGCAGATCCTCGGACGGCGAAGCGATCGGCGCGGGTGCCGGCACCCGCTCCTCCTCCAGCACGAGCCCGTGCAGCATCGCGAACACGGCGTCGCCGTCCAGGCGCGAGAGGTCGAAGCCGCTCTCGGCCGCCAGCTGGCTGAATTGCGCCTGTCCCCCGGCGGACTGGCCGACGAAGGCCATCGACCAGTTCGCGAAGCCGCGCTTCTCGGCCGGCCCGCATTGGAGGACCGTCACGTCGCCGTGCCGATCGTCGCACTGGATCCGCTCGAACGTCTCCTCGACCTCGCGGCGCGGTCCCTCCAGAACCTGGGCGAACGCCCCCGCATTGAACATCAGCGCGCCGGTCACGTCCGACTCGACGTTGTTCCGTTGCGACGCCGCGAGGATCTGCGTGATCGATGCCGTCATCTCGGCCTCCGATCCCTTCAGCAGGTTCTTGCTCGCGTAGACCAGGCGATAGAGTTCGCTCATCAGAGACTATCCGGGACTGGGGTGGATCACGCGTGCGGCGGGTAGCTCGCGAGGAAGGTCATGAGGTCGTCGGCCGGTATCGGCCTGCTGATGAGATAGCCCTGCACGTCGGTGCAGCCCTCTTCGCGGATGCGCTGCATCTGCTCCGGCGTCTCGACGCCTTCGGCGACCGTCGTCATGCCCAGGCTCTTGCCGAGGCCCGCGATGGCCCTGATGATTGCGTCGCCGTCCGGCTTGCTCGACAGGTCCTTCACGAAGGAGCGGTCGATCTTGATCTTGTCGAAGGGGAACGAGCGCAGGTAGCTCAGGGAGGAGTAGCCCGTGCCGAAATCATCCATCGACACGCGGACGCCGAGCTCGCGCAGCCGATGCAGCGTCCGCAGCGTCTTCTCGTTCTCCTGAAGCAGCACGCCCTCGGTGATCTCGACCTCCAGGCGCCGGGCGGGCAAGCCCGAGCCGGCAAGCGCCGACATGATCGTCTCGACCAGGCGGTCGCTCTTGAACTGGGCCGGGGACACGTTCACGGCCACCGCCATGTGCGCCGGCCAGTGCATCGCGTCGCGGCAGGCCTGCCGGATGACCCAGTCGCCGATCGGCACGATCAGGCCGATCTCCTCGGCCAGCGGGATGAAGTCCAGTGGTGAGACCGCCCCGCGCTCGGGATGCTTCCAGCGGATCAGGGCCTCGCAGCCGATCAGCCGATCGCCGTCGAGCTGCATCTGCGGCTGGTAGTGCAGCTGGAACTCGCGGCGGGCGAGCGCCTGACGCATGTCGAGCTCCAGCCGGCGGCGCGCCTGCATGCGCGCGTCCATCTCGGGCTCGAAGAAGCGGTACGTGCCGCGTCCGTCGACCTTGGCCCGGTAGAGGGCCAGGTCGGCGTTCTTCAGGAGCGTCTCGGAGGCGTCCCCGTCGTTGGGCGCCAACGCGACGCCGACGCTGGCCCCGATCGTCAGGAGATGCCCGTCGATCATGTAGGTTCGGCCGATCAGGTCGACGAGGCGCCGAGCCAGGGCCTGCGTGTCGCTGGCCTCGCGGATGCCTGCCTGCACGATGATGAACTCGTCGCCGCCGATCCGGGCGACGGTGTCGGTGGGCCGCACGGCCGAGCGCAGTCGATCGGCGACCTTCTTCAGGAGCGCGTCGCCGATCGGGTGGCCGAGCGTGTCGTTGACGGGCTTGAAGCGATCGAGGTCGACGAGGAGAAGCGCGCACTTCTCGCCGTTGCGATGGAGGCGCACGAGGGCCTCGGAGAGTCGTTCCTGCAGGAGCAGGCGGTTCGGCAAGCCGGTGAGCGGATCCTGGCGTGCCGCCTCGTCGGCGCGCGCCTCGCTGGCTTTGCGCGCGCTGACGTCCTCGATCGTCGCGATCCAACCCTGTTCCTCTGCAGGATTCAGCTCGACCTGCAGCGTGAGCCCCTGATCCCTGACCTCGAACGAAACGGCCGTGCGACGATCGCGTCCCTGGCGCAAGGATCGGAAGACCTCGCGCCTCGGTTTCGCAGTCCCGGCGCACAGGGCGCGAAGCAACGGCCTGGCACCCGGTTCGCGCGAAGGCGGCAGGAAGTTGGTCAGCAGGCGCTCGGCCGGCGCATTCGAGACGATCACGCGCCCCGCATCGTCGATCATCAGCAGCCCGTGCCGGATCACGTCGAGATAGCGCGCCCAGGTGTGGGAGGGGGCGCCCGCGTTCGGCCGCAGGCTCCGCGGCGTCTCGCACCGGGCAGCGCCAAGGTAGTGCCGTTCAGCGCTCATGGCACATCGGACCCGATCTCAGGCCGCCCAGCGAGCGTGCCGAATGGAAGCACTTATTTATAGAGGTAGAATTCTTAATTAGAGGCTACACTGGGCGTTGAATTCGCGCTCTCAAGTTGCAATCAGCCGCCATTCGAACCTGTCGCCACCGCGCAGGTCGACGGCCTTGGCTGCCATGGTATCGGCAGCAACGGACTGGCGGCAAAGCCGACGCCCTCCGGCAGCGGTTCATCGGGAGCCGGTAGGTCGAACTTGGATCGACTGTCGAACGCAGGCATCCGGCACCTGAGGCGACGCCGGATACCGGGGTCGACACGCACGGACTTGATGTTCCCGGCGGCGTGCAAGGTGGTCGCACGCCGGCATCCGCAGCTGCCAAACTCGCAAATTCTGCGCGATCCACCGCGGTGACGGGGGAAACGGACCGCTGCCGGAACGGCAGAAAACGGATGTCCGCTTCCGGGGTAAAGCGTCGATCCCGTCCGACGTTTGGCCTTGAACCAGACGTTCGATTCGAGCTCGAAGCGTCAACGGCCGCCTCTGCGTCCCGGCAGCGCCGGCAAGGGCCGTCTCGGGCCAGGTGGCTCGCGGAGCCGCCTGGATAACCACCCTGGCGGTCTCGACTGTCCCCTGCCGGCGGAAGACTGCCGAAGACCTCAGCCGGAGGACCAAACCATCTCGACCATCAGTCCCCCCTCGGCGGCCTCGCCGAATGCCATCCGGGCACCGGCTGCCTCGGCTACGTCGCGGGCGATCGCCAACCCGAAACCGGTGCCCGGTCGGCTTTCGTCCCAGCGCACCCCACGGCCCAGCCCGGCCAGGGCCGTGGGGTCCATCCCCGGCCCATCGTCGCTGACCGACAAGCGGCCTCCCGCCCCGTCCGGCGTCCCGGTGACGCGCACACGCCGGTGTGCCCACTTGCGCGCGTTGTCGAGCAGGTTGCCCAGAACCTCCATCAGCTCGCCCTCGTCGCCCGGGTAAGACAGATCGGCAGGGACAGATACGTCCCAGACCAGTGAGTCGCCCTCGGGAAGCCGCCGCATCGTGGCGACGAGCCTGTCCACGACCGCCGCCACGCCACAGGATCTGCGACGCAGGTCCCGAGCACCCGCGAGGCGCGCTCGAGACAGCGTGCGCTCGACCTGACCGCCCATCGCCTGTGTCTGTTCCGCGATCTGCTGCGCCACAACCGGTTCCGTTGCGGAGAGCCTGCGCATCAGGGCGTCGATGACGGCCAACGGCGTCTTCAGTCCGTGTGCCATGTCCGCCGCGCCGGCCTCCGCTCGCTTGAGCGCCCGTTCCTGTGCGTCGAGCAACGAATTGAGGTCGGCCACGAGCGGACGAACCTCGTCCGGGAAGACGTCCGGGAGGCGTTCGCGCGTTCCGGCATGCACCGCGGCAAGGCTCGCGCGCAACGTTCGAAATGGCGTCAGCGCGCGATGGACGAAGACCGCCATCGCCAGGGTCAGCACAACGAACAGCGCGGCGAGCGACGGCATAAGAAGGCGCAGGAACGTCGACCGGCTCGCGGCCAGTCCACGCCGATCCTCGGCGACGGTGACCCGCAACCGTGTCGCCGTTCCACCGGCCCCATCGATCTCGACCGGTCGCGATAGGGACAGGAGCCGCCCCCCATCCGGTCCCGTCGCATCGGCGACCATCGGCGCATCACCCGTGTCCAGGCCCGACGATTCGAGCCTCTTGTCCCAAAGCGAGCGCGATCGCAGGGACCGCCGGTCCGGCGTCTCGACCTGCCAGTACAGGCCGCCATAGGGTGTGGCGAACCGCGGATCCGGCGGCTCGCGCGACAGGGTCGGGGCACCGTCCGAAGCCAGTCCGACGCGCCCGGCGATGAGCTTGGCCGAGCGGTCGAGCTCGTCGGCCGTTCGGGCGTCCAGCACGCGGTCGAAGATGATCGTCAGGCCGAAGCCGGCCAGCAGCAGAGCGAGGCTGATCAAGGCGGCGCCGGTGATCCCGAGGCGCAGGCGCAGGGAGTCCGCCCTCAACGGCCAGGCGCCTTCGGTTGGTCGGCGGGGACGAGGTACCCCTGGCCGCGCCGGGTCTCGATCATTCCCGGCCCGAGCTTGCGTCGCAACCGCGTCAACAGCGCCTCGAGTGCGTTGGCCTCGCGGTCGCTTCCGACGCCGTGGAGGTGGTCGAGAAGTTCGCCGGCCGGAACCACCTGTCCCTGCTGGTGCATAAGGAAAGCGAGCAGGCGGTACTCCAACGCGGTCAGGTCGATCTCGCGACCGGCGACGCTGACGGCCCGGGTGCGCGTATCGAGCTCAACGGCGCCGGCGCGCAGCACCGGCGAAGCGTGGCCGGCGGTGCGCCGCAGGATTGCGCGCAGCCGCGCTGCGAGCTCTTCCATTCGAAATGGCTTGGCGAGGTAGTCGTCGGCGCCTGCGTCGATGCCCTCCACGCGCTCCCGCCAGCCATCGCGCGCGGTGAGGATCAGCACGGGGACCATCGTGCCGGCCGCGCGCAGGCGGCGGAGCACGCCGAGGCCATCGAGGCGCGGCAGGCCCAAGTCCAGCACCATCGCGTCGTAGGTCTCGGTCTCGGCGCGGAACCACGCGGCCTCGCCATCCGCGACGACGTCCACAACGTAGCCGGCACGCTCCAGGCCAGCGCTCACGTCCGCGGCGATGCGGGGCTCGTCCTCGACGACTAGCACCCGCATCGGACGCGTTTCCATGTCAGGTCAGTCATCGTCGTCCCTGTCGATGATCTGCAGCGACTGCGCATCGACCTTCACGTCGCGTCGTTTGCTGTCCGCGCCGAGGATACGCAGCTTGTACAACCAGTGCCCGTCGTGGTGCTTCAGGTCGAGGGCCACGACGTCGCCGGGCACGGCAGCACGGGCGGCGCGCAGGACCTCGTCGAGCGGACGGATCTCGCCGCGTTCGAGGGCGCGACGGGCCCGGTCGGCGTCGTCGTCCGCGCGCGCAGGGACCATCCGGACGAGACCTGAGCAAAGGGCGGCAACGAGAAGGATGCGGAGGATCGGCATGGACACTGGCACCATGGCTGGGTCAACCTGACGGGAGGCTGACGGGCTCCGTCAGGCCGGCGGGTTCAGGATCCGCCAGAACGCTCCGCAGATCCCTCGTTCGCGGAGCCGCACGGCCATGTCCATCATCATCGGCATCCTTCTGACCGTCGTGGCGGCGATTGCCGGCACGATCCTGTGCCCGCCGCCGGCCACAAGACATCAACCCCCGGCCCGGGTCCCGGACAACCGCGTCTTGACGCTGGCCCTGGCCACTTGTCTCGCCATCGCGGGGAAACCGGCGTTGGCTGGGGAGCCGGCGACGGGGCATGCCTCGCTGATCAACGGGACCACCCTCACGATCGACGGCGGATCCGTCACGCTGTTCGGCATCGTGATGCCCGCACCGGATGCGACGTGTTGGGACGCCCACGAGGTTCCCTACGCGTGCGGCCGCCAAGTCCGCGAGAAGATGATCGCACGCATCGGGACGGCGGAGCCGATTTGCGAGCGGCACGATCGCCCAGACAGCGGTTCCGCCGAGGCGACGTGCCGAATCGGTGACGAGGACCTCGGCGATTGGATGATCGCCAACGGTTACGCGATGCCCGCCCGCGACGCGCCGGCATCCTACAGGCGGGCGAGCGACCGGGCCTGGGGGCGTCGTGCCGGCTTGTGGGCCGGAGTGTTCGACGATCCGACGGACTGACGGCAGGGCGGGCGATAGGGCGTATCCGATAGACGAACGGCGCCGCTCTAGGTGCGTGCAGTTGCCATGACGTGCCCGCCGGCGACCGGCGAAATCGCCGTGCGGTCAGGCTGCACGGCGGCCTGACCCATTCGCGATGGCGGGTCGCGGTGCACCACGCGGGGGCCGGGAAACGTCCGCCGCGGGGGCGATCGTCAGTTCGCCGAGGCGGTCCGCGGAGCGGCCTCCTCTCCGGCGACGCGGACGACGTCCCCGCTCGCCAGGAACTCCTGAGGATTGTCGATCAGCCGTTCGGCGGTGGTCACGCCCGCGCGCACCTCGACCTCGTTGCCGAGGTTCCGCCCGAGCGTCACGGGCTTCAGCGCGATCCGGTGGTCGTCGCCCACCTGCGCCACTTGCGTGCCGTTGCGGTCGAACACCAGCGCGGTGGCGGGCACGCGCAACGTCCCCGGGTCCGAGGGCACGTGGAATCGCACCTCCACGAACGCCCCCGGCCAGAGCTTGCCTTCCGGGTTGTCGGCCTGGAGCTCCACGAGACCCTTTCGGGAATCCTCCGCGATGGCGTTCGCGGTCGAGGTCACCTCCGCGTCGAACGCCGCCTCCTGCCCCGGCACGCGCAGGGAGGCCTTCAACCCCGGCTTCATCACGGCGAGGAAGGCCTGCGGCACGTTCACGTAGGCGCGCACCCGGTGGAGATCCGAGACCCGGTAGAGCGGCCGTCCCGAGGTTCCCCCCGCCGTGAGCAGGTCGCCGATGTCGACGTTGCGCGCGGTCACGACCCCGTCGAAGGGTGCCCGGACCTCCTTGAACCGCGTCAGTTCCTCCAGGCGCCCGACATTGGCCTGCTGGGCGACGATGTTCGCCTTGGCCACCGACAGGGCCGCCGTGCGCGAGGCCGCGGTGAAGCGGTCGGTGTCGCCGCGCTCCTCGCTCGACCAGCCCTGCGTGACCAAGCGGGCGGTGCGCTTGTTGGTGGCCGCGCTGAGATCGGCGTTCGCCTGAGCCTGGTCGACCGCCGCCTGAAGCTGAACAAGGGTGGCGCGCGCCTCGGCGAGTTGCTGGTCGAGGTCGGGCGCCGAGATCTCGGCCAGGACCTCGTCCTTGCGCACGCGGGCGCCGATATCCCGATGCCAGGCCGTGACGTAGCCGCTGGCGCGGGCATACAGCGTCCCGGTGTAGAAGGCGCTCAGCGACCCGGGCAAGGTCAGGTCCTCGTCCATGGGCCCGCGCCGGGCGTGCACCACCCGAACGGTGGGCACGGCCTGCCGTTCGGTCCAGCTCTCGACCTCTTGCATCCCCTTCGCACGGTCACTGATGCCGACCCAGGCCAGCGCCGCGGCGCCGATGGCCACGCCCGCCAGCAGCGCGCCGACCCGGCGCCCCGACCGCGTGCGGGGCGACGCGACTGCGGGCTCGGCGCTCGCGTGCGCGGCGTCGTCGGATTTGGCGTGTTGGGTTGGGTGCATGCGGGATCTGCGCTCAGGCCGATGGGGACGAGAGGGGCTGGGGGGAAGCGTCTTCGCGCCGGGCCGCGGCGCGGCGCGGCCGCCCATGCACGATGCCGAAGACCACCGGCACGAAGAACAAGGTCGCGAGCGTGGCGAACAGCAATCCGCCGATCACGGCGCGGCCGAGCGGGGCGTTCTGGCCCGGCTCGATCGCCATCGGCGCCATGCCGATCATCATCGCCAGCGCGGTCATCATCACAGGCCGCAGCCGCGTCGCCCCGGCCGCCAGCGCCGCCTCGATCGCCGTGCGTCCCGCGTCGAGCTGCTCGCGGGCGAAGCTGATGACCAGGATCGAGTTGGCGGTCGCCACGCCCATGCACATGATCGCCCCCGTCAGCGCCGGCACCGAAACGTGGGTGTGCGTGGCGAACAGCATCCACACGATGCCGGCCAACGCTGCCGGCAGCGCCGTCACGATGACGAACGGGTCGACCCAGGACTGGAAGTTGACGACGATGAGCAGGTAGATGAGCACGATCGCGAAGGCGAGGCCCACGAGCAGCTGCTGGTAGGCCTGCGCCATGGTCACCGCCTGCCCGCGCACCGTGACGGTCGCCCCCTTCGGCAGGTCGGCCCGCGTCGCGTCGATCGCCCCCTGGATGTCCGCGGTGACGCCGCCGAGATCGCGGTCCTGCGTCGTGGCCAGGATGTTGACGGTGGGGGCGATGTTGTAGTCGGTCGCCACCGCGCTGAGCGGCTCGGGGCGGATCGTCGCCAAGCCCCCCAGGAGCTGCTCCGAGCGGGCGGCGGTGATCGGCAGGTTGTTGAGCGCGCCCAGCGTGTCGATCGAATACTGCGGCGTCTGGACGGAGACCGGGTAGGACACGCCATTGCGCGGGTCGAGCCAGTAGGTCGGAGCTGTCTGCGTGCTGCCCGACAGCGTCGCCTGGAGGCTCGCGGCCGCGTCGCCCTCGGTCAGGCCGACGACCCCGGCGAGCGCGCGATCGAAATCGACCCGCAGCGCCGGGTTGCGCGCCTGCTCCTGGATGCGGGCGTCCGCGACCCCGGCTACGCGGCGGACCCGGGCCAGGAGCATGTTGGCGTAGGCGCGGCCCCCCGCGATGTCGCGGCTGGCCACCTGGACATCCAGCGCGGCGGGGGAGCCGAAGTTCAGGATCTGGCTGACGATGTCGGCGGGCAGGAAGGCGAAGGTCACGCCGGGAAAATCCTGCGGCAGGCGCTCACGCAGCTGCCGGGTCAGCGCCGCGGTCGATGGGCCGCCTTCGCTTCCGCCACTGGTCTCGTCGAGGGTCACCAGCATGTCGGCGTCAAAGGTGCCGATGGTGCCGCTGTTGCCATAGGAAATGTTGATGCCGCTGATCGGAAGGCCGATGTTGTTGACGACGCTGGCCACCCGTCCCGGCGGAATCAGCGCGCGCAGCCGTCCCTCGACCCGCCCGGTCAGGGCCGTCATCTCCTCGATGCGCGTGCCCGTCGGGGCCCGCAGGTGGATGCGGAGCGCCCCTGCATCCACGTCCGGGAAGAAGTCCCGCCCGAGATAGGGGACGAGGCCGAACGACAGGCCGACCACCGCGAGGAAGCCGACGGCGAACGACTTCCGGCGCGACAGCGCCAAGCCGAGCAGCCCGAGATAGGCCTGCCGCAGGGCCTCGAAGCGGCGCTCGAAGCCTCGCTGAAACCGGGCGAAGGGGCCGGGCTTGTTCGCCGGATCCTGCCCGTGGGCGTGCTCGGTCAGCAGGTAGCGCGCCAGCGTCGGCACCAGGGTATAGGTGAGCGCGTAGGACGCGATCATCGCGAACACCACCGCCATCGCCAGCGGCCGGAACAGGAAGCCCGCCACGCCGCCCAACGCCAGGAGCGGCACGAAGGCGATGCAGATGCAGAACAGGGCGACGGTGGCCGGCGGCATGATCTCCTGCGCCCCGCGGGTGATCGCGGTGACGATGTCCTCGCCGAACTCTTCCATGTGCCGGTTGATGTTCTCGATGGTCACGGTCGCATCGTCGACGAGGATGCCGACGGCCAGCGCGAGGCCGCCGAGCGTCATCACGTTGATGGTCTGCCCGAGCGCCGAGAGCGCGATCAGCGAGCACATCACGGCGAGCGGGATCGACACGGTGATGATCAGCGTCGAGCGCCAGCTGCCCAGGAAGACCAGGATCATCAGGCCGGTCAGCGCGGCGGCGATGACCCCCTCGCGCACCACCGCCACCACAGACTCGCGCACGAAGCTCGACTGGTCGGCCACGTACTTGAGGTCGACGCCCGTCGGCAGGCCCGCCTGGATGGCGGGCAGGCGCGCCTTGACGTCGGCGATGATGTCCAAGGTCGAGGCGTTGCCGATCTTGAGGATCGACATCAGCACGCCCTTCTTGCCGTCGAGCTGGACGACGTTGGTCTGGGGCGGCGAGCCGTTGCGCACGTGGGCGACGTCGCGCATGAAAACCACGGCGCCGTCCACGACCTTGACCGGCAGGTCGTTGAACGCCTCGATGCTCTTGGGTGAATCGTTGAGGTCGACGATCCACTCGAAGCTCCCGATCTTCTGGGTGCCCACCGGATTGATCAGGTTCTGCCGGGCCAAGGCCGCGCCGACGTCGGCCGCCGACAGGCCGTGGGCGTGCAGCGCCGACTGGTCGAGATCGATCTGCACCTGGCGCGCGGCGCCGCCGTAGGCGTAGGGCAGCTGCGCCCCGGGGATCGTGGTGAGCTGAGGCCGGATGAAGTTCTGCGCGAGGTCGTTGAGCGCCGTCTGCGAGAGGCTGTCGCTGGACAGGGCGAGCTGGATGATGGGCACGCTCGACGCGTTGTAGGCGAGCATCAGGGGCGGCGTGACGCCCGGCGGCAGCTGCTTGAGCTGCGTCTGCGAGATGGAGGTGACCTGCGCCTGGGCTGCGGTGATGTCGACGCCGGGCTGGAAGTAGATCTTCACGATCCCGTAGCCCGGGACCGATTGCGACTCGATGTGCTCGATGTCGTTGACCGTGGTGGTCAGCGAGCGCTCGAACACCGATACGATGCGTCCCGCCATGTCGTCGGGCTGCAACCCGGTGTACTGCCAGACGACGCTGATCACCGGGATGCCGATCCGGGGGAAGATGTCGGTCGGGGTGCGCACGATCGCCATGACCCCGAAGATCAGGATCAGGATCGACATCACGACGAAGGTGTAGGGCCGCAGCAGGGCCAGTCGGACGATCGCCGCCATACCTTGAATTCGCCTCGATCAATCCGTTGGGCGGGGCTCGACGGCCGCGTACAGAAGCATATCGCATCATGCATTCATCGGGCCAGTGCGGCAATTTGATGACGTCACGCGCGCGAGGCGACCAGAAACAAGGAGATACAATCCTCTATCGATGGTCAGTGCAGTCATCTCTGCTGTCGTTGACGGCACTGAATACGATTCTTAGCGTACTTTTATGGCACGCCGAGCGATGACTGCGCCCTGACGATTTGGGCTGCCGCTGCGGCAACCTGAGCTTTCTCTTGGATCAGGGCGCGGCGGAACTGACCCACACCCGCCTTGAATTCACAGCGGATCTCGGACGACACGGGTGCCGGACCGGCGGCTCATCGTTCGATGCGGTAGACGCCGCCGTCTGGAGCGAGACCGCGCGGACGTTTATCGGTCGATGAGACCGCACCATGGTTTTCGGACCGTGAACGCCATTTCCGCCATCGGAGTTTCTGCCTAACCGGCAGCCGGCCCGGATTGTCGCCCGACATCCCACCCTGTGATGTCCAAAACCAGGCCATCCTCCTGGCGTTGCCCCCCGTCCCGGCTGCCGGACCCGGATGGTCCGGCAGCCGATCGCTTCCAACCCGGCAGCGCTCGCGTCAACGGGGGCTTGGCCCGGGCTGACGTTCCGCCATCGGTCTCCCCCGGCCTGGGGCACGGCAACGGTACGCGCCGAACAGCGGCCATCGGCGAAGACTTCTGCGAAAACGCCTTCCTGAACCTCGTCATGGATCACGAGCGCCGCACGCACATCGTCCAGCCTCAGGTAGCCGCCACGCCACCATCTCCAGCCCGACGGACCATGCTCGAAAAGGTGTCGAAGGTCTTCTCGGTCGGTGTCTAATCGAGATTCCAACCCTCCAGGATCTGCTCCGGGGTCGACGCTTCGACGTTCCCCGGTTTCGACGGAGGCGCGCCCTCGGTTCGGGGGCGTCGCTTGTCGGTCGCTCAGGGGTCGGCGTCGTAGTCCCACGATGCCGGTCGCCGATGACGCTCATCACCTCGAGTTCGGCTTCGACGAACGCGAGATGGAGACGACGATCCCCCGGCGATCCGAACGCGATGTTCAGTCCGGCATCGAGGACGGTCATCATGGCGTCGTGGTCGAAGTGCGTGGCGGTGCAGTCGCCGCGCGCGTTGGCGTCCCGCAACTCGGCCTCCCGCGACGCGATCTCCCGCCCGAGTGCGTCGAACCCTTCGCGAGAGAGAGCGTCGGCACCGCGCCGCCGCGCTTCATCCGCGGCGAGCTTGCGATGGCGGAACGTCGCGACCAGACCCTGAAGAACCGTGTCGTCGAGGTCCGTGAGTTTCGGCTGAGCGCTGAGGCAGACGGCGCTTCGCCAAGCGGACGAGTGCGTCCGCCTCGCCATCCAGCCGGCGGGCCCGATCGCGTACCACGTCCGCGTCGCGGGTGCCGAGGCTGACCCAGAACTCCCGGCCGGCCCGCCTTCCCTTCAGCGAGACGGGCGCGCTTTCGTCGAAGATGCCAGGCCCTGCCGTTCCGAGCACGGCCGGCATGTCGGCGCGCAGCGCATCCGGGATGGTGCGACGGACATAGAAGATGCCCCGACGCTGGACGAGACCCACCATCTGCCTCTGGCTTCGTCGCACGCCCTCGTAGCAGGTGCGCGCTGAAAGCCCACGGCATCAGGAAGATACCGTCATCGCAATGGCGCAAGGACGATTTGGCGGAGAGGGGATTCGCCGCCAACAAGCCTAAACGCCTGACAACAAAGGTTCTATCAACCCGCCGATACCGAAGTTCGTAGCAACTTTTTGGGGCAACCGGCAAACACGAAACCGATCGCGACAGCACCTCGGCCCCGCACTCAAACGGTCATTCCACTTTGCGCCCATCCCGGTCATTCGGCGCCCTCCGTCGGAACGTGCAGAACGGACGCTACAGCACCCAATTTGTTGAGTCCTGGTTGCGCCATGAGCGGACATCACCCCACCGCCCGGAGGCGGACATTCACTTGCTGGTAGACAATGTTCCGGTGTCGACCCTTCTCGGACCGTCGGAGGGTCCGCTTCGCTGCAGGTTGGCGGAGGATGACCTGCGTCTGGGTCGCGTGGTTTCCAGCCGGTCCGCTTATGGCATGGGATGACGACATCGGACTTTTGCCCGAATGCCGACCGTCCGATTCAGATAGCCGCTCTGAACCGAACGGTCGGCGGTGCGCCTGATACGAGCAGCCCTGCGAGCTTCTCCAACCCTTCGTGAAGCGAGGCTTGGTCCGGCGCCGCGTTGACGCAGACACGCACACTGCCATTCTGGTGCAAGGAGGACACCTCGAATAGGCCGAGTGGCGTGACCCCCACCCCGATGTCTTCGGCGGCTTGCCTGTAAGCCTCGGCAGACCAGCCGTTCCGCAGGTTGAGGCAGAAGTAGAACGCGTTTCGGTGGCTCATGATGGCGCGCTCCGGCATGAGGGAGGCTACGAGGGCCTGCCGGGCTTCGGTTTCCGTCCGCAAGTCGGCCACGACCCGATCGATCTGCTGCGAGGCCAGCAGGCGCGTCGCCCATTCGGCGGTGAAGGGGGAGGCCATCAGGGTGCTGGCTCGAAGGGCGATGCCGAACGCATAGACCAGATGCCGCGGCACTCTCATGAACCCGACGCGCAGCCCCGGGCCGATGAGTTTCGACACGCTGGAGATGTGCACCACCCGGTCCGGGGCAGAGGCGGCCAGCGGCCGCAACAGCGGATCGGGCAAAAAGCCGTAGACGTCGTCCTCGACGATCATGACGTCGTGGCGTTCACAGACCTCGGCCACCTCCCGACGCCGCTCCGCCGACATCGTCGCCGTGGTCGGGTTGTGCAGCGTCGGCGTGCAGAAGAGGACCTTCGCGTTCGTCCGCCGGCAGACCACGTCGAGATGGTCGGGCACGAGGCCCTCGCGGTCCATACGCACGCCGACCAGCGAACGTCCCAGCATGCCGGCTGCGGATTTCAGGCCGTAGAAGGTGACCTCCTCCGTCAGGACGGCCTCGCCGGGGCGGGTCAGCGCCATGAGCGCCAGCAGCAGGCCGTGCTGGCCGCCGCAGGTGATCAGCACGTCGTCGGCCTGCGCCTCGATCCCGAACCGGCCGAGCCAGTGCGCGGCGATGTCCCGATGCCGGCCGAGGCCGATATCGACTTGGGCGGAGAGCATGGCGTCGACATCGACCCCGCCCTCGAAGCACGGCCGGATCGCAGCTAGCGCGGGATGATGCATCGCATGCGCTGGAAAGTTGTGAGACAGGTCGAGGAAGGCCGGACGCGGGGCGGGGGTCCGCAGGGACGACGGACCGTCGGTTGCCTGCACAGGGTTGAGGAACGTGCCTCGGCCGACCTCGCCCCGCGCCAGGCCCGTGCGTTGCATCTCGGCATAGGCTCGGCTGATCGTGCCGATGTTGAGCGACAGCCAGTCGGCGAGGTCCCGCTGCGGCGGCAACCGGTCGCCAGGGCGCAGGATGCCGGCTCGCAGGGCGATCTCCACCGCCCCCACGATAGCGCGAAAGCGCGGACCCGCAGTTCGCTCGACCGCCTCCGTCCATCCCGGTCGCGTCATGCCTGTTCCGATTGTCCGAGTGATTGTCCTAGTTTCATCCGAGTGCCGGCGGAAATTCAAGCAGCTTGCCGCAAGTCTCCCCGCGCAGAACCAGACAATCCGCCCTAATCTGATCGTGACAATGCGGTTCACGGTGGTGACCGCGGTAGGGCCTTGCGGGCATGGCCTGCAACGAGGAGTCCACGGTGCCGAATTCCGAGACCACGTCAGCCGCCCTCTTTCACATGATCGCCGGGGGGCCGAAGCCGGTGGCGCCCTTCAGCCATGCGGTCGAGATCGACGGCATGGTGTTCGTGACGGGGCAGATGCCCGATACCCCGCAGGCTCCCGGCCTCCTGCCGGAGGGCATCGAGGCGCAGACCCTCAACGTGATGGCCAATCTCGAAGCCGTGCTGGCCGGGATCGGGCTGGGCTTCGAGCACGTCGTCGTCGCCCGCGCCTTCCTCACGGAGTTCCAGCGCGACTACGCGACCTTCAACACGACCTACAAGTCGTTCTTCCCGCAGGATCGGCTGCCGGCACGCACCTGCATCGGCACGACGGGCCTCGCCTACGACGCGCTGGTCGAGATCGACCTGGTGGCCCATCGCGGAGCGGCACCATCCCGGATGGCCTGAACCGTCCCCGCCGAGACGAGAAACCGGCCCGGCGCAGGATGCGGCGGCACGATCATCATCGAGAGCAGAAGGATCGAGTCATGCTGTTCGTCCGGACCAAGACCATTGGCATCATCGCCGCCGTGATGCTGACCGTCGGCGCTTCGCAGGCCTTCGCGGCCAGCCTCGAAGAGATCAAGGCCAGGGGGACGATGACCGTCGCGACCGAGGACAGCTACAAGCCGTTCGAATACGTCGAGAACGGCAAGCCGATGGGCCTCGACCACGAACTCCTGGCGCTGCTACGCAAGGAAGCGCCGTTCAAGATCGACCAACAGATCATCCCCTGGACGGGGCTGCTGGCCGGCGTCGCCACGGGCAAGTACGACGTGGCCCTGACCGCCGCCGTGATCACGCCCGAGCGCGTGCAAAGCCTCGCCTTCACCATGCCGATCGCGGACGCCACGCAGTACTACGTCGTCCGTGCTGACGAGTCCCGGATCAAGGGCGTCGCCGATCTGGCCGGCAAGTCGGTGGGCGTTCAATCCGGCGGCGCCTCTTATGCCGCCCTGGCCGATCTCGAACCCACCCTCGCCAAGACCGGGGGCAAGCTCGGCAAGGTGGTGCAGTACACCTCCCTGCCGGAAGCCTACCAAGATCTCGCCAACGGCCGGCTCGACTACGTGATCAACGGCGTCGTGAATCTCGTCAGCCTGACGAAGGATCAGCCCAAGCGCTTCAGGATGGGCGAGGCGGTCGGTGCGCCGACCTATGCGGCCTGGGCCGTGGCCAAGGGCAACGACGGCCTTCTCGCCTATCTCGACACGTTCATGGCGAAAGTGCGGGCGAGCGGCGAACTCTACGCCCTTCAAGAGAAGTGGCTGGGCCGCGCCTTCAAGGACATGCCGGCGACGGCGACCAAGTAGCGGGCTCCCGGGCGGCGAGCACCTCAAGCGCGGGGAGAGGCCGCCATGACATGGCCAGCGATCCGGACGATCCTCGACGGCGCGGTGGTCACCGCCGCGCTGGCGGCCGTCAGCATCCTGCTCAGCCTGCCCCTGGGCCTGCTCCTCGCCCTCCTGCGCTGGCGCCGAGTGCCGGTGCTCGCGGGGGCGCTCGCGGCCTTCGTCAGCCTCGTCCGCGCGACGCCCTTCGTAACGCTCGTCCTTTTCGTCTTCTTCATCCTGCCGTCGGCCGGCATCCAGTTGGACCCGGTGCCGGCCGCCATCCTGGCCCTGACGATGAACACGGCCGCCTTCAGTAGTGAGATCTGGCGCGCGGCCCTCCAGACCTTTCCGCGTGACCAGCGCGAGGCCGCCACAGTGTTCGGACTGTCGGAGCGGCAGATCTTCACGCGAATCATCTTCCCGCAGATCTGGCGGACCAATCTCGGGCCTCTCGTCAGCGAGGTCACCATCCTGCTCAAGTGCACCCCGGCGGTGGCGGTCATCGGCGTCGTGGAGATCACCCGCGCCGCCGGCCGGGTCGGTGCCGAGACCTACGAACCGCTGCCCCCGTTCCTGGTGGCGACCCTGATCTACACGGCGCTGATCGCCACGCTCGTACGGGGCCAGCGCGTCGTGGAGCGCAGGATCGCCCGGCGTTACGGGGGGGAGCGCTGATGAGCGGGCTGCTGGCCGTCTGGCAGAGCCGGGACGTCTTCCTGTGGGGGGCCGCCAACACCCTGTCGCTGGTGCTGGGGTGCCTGTTGCTTAGCATCCCCCTCGGCATCCTCGTCGCCATCTTCCTCACCGAGGCCCCCGGACCGCTGCGCCGGTCGCTCGCGGAACTCGTCGATCTCCTGCGCTGCGTGCCGTTCCTGCTGCTGGCCTATCTGGTCTATTACGGCCTGCCCGAGCTCGGCCTCAGGCTCGATCCGTGGTGGGCAGGACTAGCCTCGCTGACGCTCTACACCACGGCCTATCTCGCCGAGATCTTCCGGGCCGCGTTCCTCGCCGTCGCCAGGGATTCCATCGAGGCCGCCCACGCCTTCGGTCTGTCCCGCAACCTGCTCTACCGGCGCATCATCCTGCCCCAGGTCGCCATCACAGCCGCACCGTTGATCGGAAACCAGGTCATCACGACCATCCGGGACAGTGCCCTCCTCATGATCATCACGGTGCAGGAACTGACCTTCGCAGCGAATTTCGTCAGCGCGAACACCTTCACCCCGTTCGCGCCGTTCGCCGCGGCGGTCGGCCTCTACCTCCTTATGTCCTTCGTGGTCGAGGACGGCGTGCGACGGATGGAAAGAGTGAGGAAGGTGCGCTTTGGCTGAGATCGACGCTGCCATCTCCGTGCAGGGCGTGTGCAAGGATTTCGACGGGTTCGAGGTTCTTCGCGATATCGACCTTAAGATCGCTCCCGGCACGACGACCTGCATCCTCGGGCCGAGCGGCTCGGGCAAATCGACCCTCCTGCGCTGCCTCAACTGGCTGGAGGAGCCGAGCAAAGGCTCGGTGCTCATCCACGGCAAGCCGATCGGCCGGACCGGAACGGCGGCTACCGCGCGCCCCATGGCCCGGCGCGAACTCGCTACCGCGCGAACCAGCATCGCCATGGTCTTCCAGCACTTCGCGCTCTGGCCCCATCTGACGGTGCTCGGCAACGTCGTCGAGGCCCCGGTCCATGTCCTGCGCCGCCCGAGGCGGGAGGCCGAGGCGGAAGGCCGCGCGATCTTGGCGCGCGTCGGCCTCGCGGAGAAGGCCGACGCTTACCCGCATACGCTGTCCGGCGGTCAGAAGCAGCGCGTCGCGATCAGCCGAGCCCTTGCCATGAGGCCGAAGGTCATCCTGTTCGACGAGCCGACCAGTGCCCTCGATCCCGAGATGGTCGGGGAGGTGCTCAGCGTCATCCACGAACTCGCGAAGGAGGGGCTGACCATGGTGATCGTGACCCACGAAATGCGCTTCGCGCGCGATGTGGCGGACACGATCGTCTTCATGGAAAGCGGCTGCATCCGGGAAATCGCGCCACCGGGCATATTCTTCACCGAACCTCGGACGGATCGAGCCAAACGCTTCCTGACCCGACCCTAACCGGCGATCCTGCAACTCGTCCTGCCGTTCCCGCAAATTGAGGCTGACGTCCGCTTTCGAATACTCGACGGAACAGACGGGACGACCCCCTCGGGTCGCAGATCATCCCGGTGCGCCTTGGTTCCGTAGCGTGCTCCAAACAGAACCGCGGCTGCAACGGTCCATGCGCCTCTCCGGTGCGAATTGATGCCTGCCTCAGCTGCTGATTGAGGGCCGCCCGACTGGGATGGGACATCCTGGCTCCCCTCCATCGAGTCGAGCCTTTCTTGACTATCCCCGCCGTTCCTCCCGCAGCCGTCAGCTTGCTGCGTCAGACCCGATCAGAGGTCCCAGGGCGGCCGCGGCTGCCATGTCGCGACAAGCAGGTCCACGAACGCCGTGACCTTGGGCGGCAGGAGCCGACGGACCGGGTACACGACCGACAGCGGCTCGCCTTCAGACGCGTGGCCCGCGAGGATCGGCACGAGCCTGCCATCCCTCAGTTCGTCGGAGATGAGGAACGTGGCCAACTGCCCGATCCCGAGGCCGGCGACGACCAGGTCGCGCAGCCCCTCCGCGTTGTTGGAAGTCAGCGGGCCCCCAACCGCGACCGTCCGCCGGGCGCCGTGGTCGCGGAACCGCCATTCGACCGGGCGGCCGCCATGAGAGAACGTCAGGCAATCGTGATCCAGCAGGTCCTCGATGGTCACCGGCGTGCCCCGGCGGGCGAGGTAGTCCGGCGCGGCACAGGTCACGAGCGTGTGGGCCGCCACCTTCCTGGTCACGAGATTGCTGTCGACCCTGCCGCCGACGCGGACCGCGACGTCGATTCCCTCGTCGACGAGGTCGACGTAACGGTCGCTGAAGCTGACGTTCAACCTTACTACCGGCCAGAGGCGCATGTACCGCTGGAGGACGGGCAGCACCTGCAGGCGCCCAAGCGAGACCGGCAGTTCAATCCTCAAGCGTCCACTCGGCGCGATACCCCGTGCCGTCACCACCGCCTCGGCGGCTTCCAACGCTTCCAGGATCTCCGCGCATTGCCCGTGGAAGTTTGCGCCCTCGTCGGTAAGCGTCACGCTGCGGGTCGTGCGGTGCAGCAGGCGGGCGCCGAGGCGTGCCTCCAGGCGCGTGATCCGCTTGCCAACCGTGGACCGAGAAAGACCGAGCCGCTCGGCCGCCACCGTGAAGCTCCGCGCGTCCGCCGCGTGCACGAATGCGACGATGTCCTCGATGCGCTCAGGCGACATGGGGGGCTGCCATGCAACGCGGTCCCGATTTCGGCGTGGGGCTCGCCGGTACGATACCGCACCGGTGCCCCGGTTTCGGTCATCAGCGGTCGAGAAGTGTGCCGGTTTGGAGCAGGTGGCGGACATCGGCGGCGACTTGGTTGCGCGCGCCGAGCCTCTCGATGAGCTGCGCCGGACGGCTGCCCCGCAGGCCGGCGAGCGTCAGTTCCTTGTCGCGGACATACGTGTAGACCCCGCTGACCGCAAACGGAGACGCATAGGCGACATCGGCCGCCAGATTCTTGGTCGCCTGTCGGAAGGCGTCGGACGCGTAGAAAAGACTCCTGTCCAGGGGCGAGGCAAAGGCGAGGTCGAGGATCGCGATCAGGCGACGTTCGGCCGGGACCTCGTGCCCGACATTGGGCGCCGGGGGAGCCGGGTGGGCGTTGTCGTAAGGCTCCGGCAGATGGAGGCGAACCCGCAGCACCGCCTCCTCGGCGGCGAACGCGCGGGCGAGACGACCGATGCGGTCGCCGAACACCGCCGCATCGTCATGGGCGGCACCGAGATGCAGGTGAATGCGGTCGAGCCCGTCATCGGCATTCGGGGAGGGTTCCGCGACCCGGTCGACCAATGTCGTCGACCCCTTCGGGAGCGCGTAGGCGACGGTCGCCGCGAACATGTTCTGCTCGTCCGCAAACAGGATCGGGCAAGCCTCATTGAATGCCGCCTGGTCCTCCGCGGAGTGGAAGCCGATCTCGACGCCGCCATCCAACTCGTAAGCCGGGAACGGCTTGATGCCCTCCATCTGCGGCCAGAGGCGCGCGTCCTGCTCGCGGGAGAGGTGGTTCTGCACGTACCAGCCGAGTCCGGGGATGCGCGAGCACAGCGGGCCGTGCACGTCCCGCCAGTAGATGGCGAACAGCTCGTGCGGCACCTTCGGATGGCGGAGCACCGTGGTGTAGGAGTTGATCGAGATGGGCTTGTCGCGGCCGGAATAATCGACGGATGTTGCGAGCTTGGGCATGATCGTATCCTTGGATGGGGCGGAGCGCGGGACTACCGAAGCGGATCAGGCGGCGCGGTAGGACGGGTAGTCGACGTATCCCTCGGCACCGCCGCCGTAGAACTTCGCCTTGTCCGGGACCGCGAGCGGGAAGCCTTCCCGCAGACGTGCGACCAGGTCCGGATTGGCGATGAATGCCTGCCCGAAGGCGGCGAGGTCGATGGTCCCCTCGCTGATGAGCGCGTTCGCCCGGTCGAGGGTCATGCCCCCGGCAAGGATGATCGCGCCGGTCGGGAAGGCCTTGCGGAGTTTATCCCAGAAGGGGGGCTGAGCCGGAATCTCATCCACCGCCATCTCGCCGGTGTCGAAGCCCGACTGGTCCATGACGTGGATGTAGGCGATGCCGCGCCGGTCGAGCTCCGCCGCCAGCGTGAGGTAGGTCACCTCGGTTCCGTCGTAGGCGGGCATGTCGAACAGCCGGCCATAGGGCGAGATCCGGATGCCGACCTTGGAGGCTCCGATGCGTGCGGCAATGGCGTCGACCACGTCGAGCGTGAAGGCGATGCGGCCCGCGACCGTTGCCCCAGTGTAGCGGTCGGTGCGGTCGTTCACGTACGGGTTGAGAAATTGCTCGTGCAGGTAGCCGTTGGCGCCGTGGATCTCGACGCCGTCGAACCCGGCCGCGACGGCGTTCGAGGCGGCCGTCGCGAAGTTTTCTACCACCCGGCGGACCTCGTCCGTCGACAGGGCGCGCGGCGTGGACGTCTTTACGAAGGCCGGCTTGCCGGCATCGTCGTAGGCGTAGGCCTTGGCGCCCGCCGCCGTCCTGGCCGAGGCGCTGACCGGCAGACCCTGGTCCTTCTGAAGTGACGTGTGCGATACGCGTCCCACGTGCCAGAGCTGAGCGAACATGTGGCCGCCGGCGCCGCGGACCGAGTCGGTAACAGTCTTCCACCCGGCGACCTGCGGGGCTGAGAAGATGCCGGGGTTAAACAGGTAGCCCCGTCCCTCCTCGCTGATGGTCGTGCCCTCGGACACGATCAGCCCTGCGGTCGCCCGCTGCATGTAGTAGAGCGCGGTCATCGTGTCGGCGGCGTCGTTCGCTGCCCTGGACCGGGTCAGCGGCGCCATCACGATCCGATTCGCCAGCTCGAGCCCTGCAAGGGAAAACGAAGTGAACAATGGGGACACGAGGTTCCTTTCGGACTGGGCTGCCGGTTCGTGCCTTCCGGCGGCACGTTACTTCTGAAGGATAAGGGCAGCCGGCGTCCGAGGAAGCCGGATCGGATCGGATCTAAGGGGACACCACGTCCCCAATCGCTGCGTCCGCGGGGGAGAGGGGTCGGTAGGCCGTACAGGCCCAGCAAGGTCTTGTGATGCCGCCCCCTACCTCCGCCATGCATCCCGGTGGTCGCAGGACGGGTCGTGATCTCATCCTCAACCGAATCGAGCGCCCCCCCTCGAAGGGCATCCAGGCGGAAGGCATACGGTCCCTAGCTACCGGCTCGGGAGACTGCGCCAGCCATTCGGGAATGGCGCGCGGCCGACGACACCACCAGGACGGCGAGCTCGACGGCGGCATCCTCGGCCAGACCCCAACCCTAGAGCGGACGGACAGGTCTCGACCCGATTGCGCCGTCGCAGGGGGGTTCCATAAGACCCACAAGCGGACGTCCGATCGGTTCATGTGTTCGATCCAGCGGTTCGAGCATCATCCTGTGAGGAATGGCGCAGTATCTGTGTGCTCCTAAGAGGCGCCCCGACGCCAGTGAGGTTGCGGCGCAACCGGACGACGACGGATGCTTGAAGCGATCTCACGGGTCCGCGTTCCACCGCGTTCCCGGCCGGGCAAGAGGCAACTGGAACAGGTTGGGCGACTTGATAGGCCGGGCGCGATGGCGCTCACTAGGAGTGACGCCAGCCATGCCCGGAACCGAAATCCGCCTTGCCCTCGAAGCGATCCCGATGGGGGGCATGAAGGAGGGATCGGCCGGGGATGAGAAGGTGCTGTTCGTGCGCGACGCCTCCGGTGTGCGGGCGTTTCAGGCCAAGTGCCCGCATCTCGGGGCGCCGCTCGCCAAGGGCGAGATCTGCGGCGGACGCCTCTACTGCCCCTGGCACAAGGCCGCTTTCACGCTGGCCGACGGAAGCCTTGAGGAGCCGCCGGCCCTCGATTCCCTGACGCGCTACCTTGTCCGCATCGAGGGGTCAGAAGTCGTCGCGACCCTCACGCCGGCGCCGGCGCCGGCAAAGACGGCGAGCGCGGCCGTGGCGAGCGTGCTCATCGTCGGCTCGGGCGCGGCGGCCGTCGCGTGCGTGAAGACCCTGCGCCGCGAAGGCTATGACGGGCCGATCACCATGGTCGGCCGCGAGGCGCACCCGCCCTACGACCGGACGAAGCTCTCCAAGCAGTTCCTCGCCAAGCCGACCCCGCCGGAAAAGGTGCTGATCGAGCCCGATTTCGACCAGATCAACAAGGTCGAGCGTATCACCGGGGAGGTCGTCAAGGTCGATCCCTCCCGACGCGACATCACCTTGGGAGACGGCCGGACCTTCGAGGCCGACGCGATCCTCGTTGCCACCGGAAGTCGGGCGGTGCTGCCCGACTTCCCCGGCAAGGACCTCGGCGGGGTCTTCATTTTGCGCAGTCTCGACGACGCGATCCGCATCAGCGAGGCGGCGCGCGCGGGTGGGTCGGTCGTCCTGGTGGGCGCCGGCTTCATCGGCATGGAGGCCGCTGCGTTCCTCAACAAGCGCGGGCTGTCCGTAACGGTGCTGGCGCGCGAGGAGGTGCCCTTCGCCAAGCGCTTCGGCGAGGCGGTGGGCGCAGCGCTGAAGCAGTACCATGCCGACAACGGCGTCACGTTCGAGACCGGCTCCGTCGTTAGGATCACTGGCATCAGTCGTGTCGAAGCTGTCGAGACGAAGGACGGACGGCGCCTCCCGGCCGACATCGTTCTCGTCGGCGCAGGTGCAGATCCGGAAAGCAGCCTGATCGCGGGCGTCGAGCCCGGCGAGGGCGGCGGTCTCGAGGTCGGTGGGGACCTCAAGCTCGCGGACGGCGTCTGGATCGCAGGCGATATCGCCGCTTTCCCGGAGAGGGCGAGCGGCGAGACCGCACGGATCGAGCATTGGCGTCTCGCGCAGCAGCACGGCACCCATGTGGCCCATGCCATCCTCGGCCGAAGCGGCGTGTTCGCAGGTGCTCCATTCTTCTGGAGCAACCAGGGCGACAAGCGGCTCGATTACGGTGGATACGCCAAAGGTTTCGACCGGATCATCGTTCAGGGCGACCCCGCCGCCCTCGACTTCATCGCCTATTACGTCACCGGCGACAGAGTGACCGCCGCCTGCAGCATCGGCCGCAACAGTGCCTTCACCGCCTTCCTGCACTTGCTCGGCCTCGGAAGTCTTCCCTCGGCGGCCGAGATCGAGGCCGGGGCGGACCTGCCCACCCTTGCGCGCGAGGCTGCCTAGCGGCTGTCCGGCAACCGATCGAGAACCGCGGCAAGGTCAGGCGCTAGGTTCAGGGATCAAGCCGCCAAGTCGGCGTGGCGCCGGCCCTCCGTCCTTTCGTGCCGCGCGGACCGCCGCGCCCCCAGGGCATCGGCGGTCGGATGCCGTCCGGCGTTCACGACCGATCGGAATGGGCGAATAGCCGACATGCGTCGCATTCCGCGCTCACGTCCGGTTACTCGGGTTTGCGTTCCAAGAGTAGATTTGCGGAAACCTACCCGACTCGGACGTTCCGCTCTCGGCCCTTCCGGACCCTGGGGAGGTGCGCTTCTCGGTAGCTTGGTGGAGGATGACCTACGTCCAGGTCGAATGGATTGGGGGTTGATCCGCTTCGGGGAACTCAAGCTATGAAGCGGACCTTCGTTCGGGCAACGACTTTCGGCAGGCAGACTTCGGCGAGGTTTGGCCGGGCGGTCAGACCAGCCGTGCGCCGCCGTCGATGTGGAGGGTCTCGCCGTTCATGAAGCCGTTGCTCATGAGGAAGACGACCGCTGCACCAGCCTCCTCCGCCGTGCCGAGACGACGCTGGGGGAGCTTCTCGGTGAGGGCGGCGACGTAGGCGTCGCGATGCGTGCCCAGCGTACGGGAGAGAAGCGGCGTGTCCGTGGTGCCGGGTGAGAGCGTATTCACGCGTATCGGCGCGAGTTCCAGCGCCAGACCCCGGGCAAAAGCCTCCATCGCGGCCGAAGCGGCGGCGAGCACTGCCGTTCCCTGGGCGCTCGGGCGATCCGCCAGCGCTCCCGAGATGAAGGTCACGGAGCCATCGGAAGCGAGGCGTTCACCGAGCGTCCGTAGGGTATGGACGGCCGCCCAGATCCGCTCGTCGAAGGCGCGCTTCAGGTACTCGACCTCGGCATCCAGGACCTTGCCGGCGACGAAGGTGCCGGCGAGGAGGACGAGGTGGTCCACGTGCGGGATGTCCGCGAGGGCCTGTGCGATGGTCTCGGGCTTGGTCACGTCGGCCGCACGCCAGCCATTGAAGCCGTTCTCCGTCGCGACTCTCTCCGCGCCCTCAGGGTTGAACCCGACGACGATGACCTTGGCGCCCGCGGCCTTGGCCTGGATCGCGGAGGCCAAACCGATGCCGGAGGTGCCACCGAAGATGACGACGGTGCGATCTTGAAGGGTGGAAGCCGCAAGCGAGCTGATGTCGTTCATGGTCCTGATCCTCGTGCTCGGGGCGTCGGTCGCCGGGGACCAAACCCTAGATCTTCGCTTTGGGCTTGATAATTCTGCCGCATGGCGGTTCAGTTACGCCATGACGGCACAAATTGGGCTCGACCGGCTCACCGGCCTCATCGCATTCGCTCGTGCCGGCTCGCTGGGGAGCTATACCGCGGCAGCGCGCGCGCTCTCGATCTCGCCTTCTGCGGTGAGCAAAAGCGTCCAGCGCCTAGAGCAGCATCTTGGTCTGCGCCTCTTCCACCGAACCACCCGGTCGCTCACGCTCACTTCGGAAGGACGCGACCTGCACGAGCGAGCGCTTCGCCTGCTACGCGATGCCGAGGAGATCGAGCAGATGGCGGTGGCGGCCCGCTCGGAACCGGCGGGGACCCTGAAGGTCACGGCGCCGTTGCCGGTAGGGCTGCACCTGATTGCTCCGGCACTGCCCCGTTTCCGTCAGCGCTACCCGAAGCTGATGGTGGACCTGCGCCTCGGCGATGGCTTTGCCGACCTGATCGCGGACGGCATCGACGTTGCCATCCGCGTCGGGGATCTCGGAGACAGCCGACTGATCGCTCGAACGCTGGCGCCACACCGTGTCTGCGCATTCGCATCCCCGGCCTATCTGGTCCGGCGCGGAACCCCACGGCATCCGGACGAACTCGTGGACCACGACTGCGTGAACTTTCGCTTCCAGAGCACTGGCCAAGCGCTACGCTGGCCTTTTCGAGCCGGGGATCGCATCCTGGAGATCGTACCCAACGCCGGCATCGTCACCGACAACAGCGACGCCGTTGCATCCGCTCTCGTCGCGGGTGGCGGCATCGGCATCTCGCCGACCTATCTGGCGGCTCCCTTCGTCGAACGCGGCGAACTCATCCCGATCCTGCATGAGTATTCCGTGGACCGCCACGCAATGATCGCCCTGTGGCCGGAGAGCCGCCGGGGCAATCCAAACGTGAAGGCGTTCCTGACCTTGCTCGGCGAAATCTTTCGAACCCCGGCGCCCTGGGACGTGACAGTGGCAGCTCATGTGGGCCGCATGTCCCAGGATCGTGTTGGTAAGCCCGTCTAAGCTCGATGGCGACCGAGCTTGAAGGCTGACGGCAAGGCCATCGCGCTCGATAGCGATCCACTTGCGGGGAGCCTTCGCCGGACACGAAGCGACCGGCTCGAGTCGCTGACGGAACGTCTTCTTCCGGAAGCAAGATCAAGGTTCGGTTGCCTCTTCATGAAGCATTACGGGGTGATGGTCCTGGGGCCGACCATCGCGGAAGCCTGGGACGACCTCTACGATCTCGAGCGGGCTGCCGAGGTGCAGACCCTGGCGCTCTCGACCGGGCGCCAGGTCATTCCCGTGGATCCCGCGATCGCCGAAGCCACGGCCCGCCAGATGCGCGCCGGCGATCCCGAATCCGCCCGCCTGCCCCTGTCCGCGATCCGGAGAATCCTGGATCGCGAGGAGCCGGCATACCGGGACTGACGCGGCGGAAGGAACGAAGGCACGGCCGGCGGCGGATCCATCCGTCCCAAGTGCCGGGGCAGCCCGATGAGAGTTGCGCTGTCCGACAGAGGCGCCGACACGGTCCGCTGGCTCGAAGCACGGGAGGCCGCGATGCTGGCCCTGCTCGCGGTTCTCGTGAACATCGATTCCAATTCCTACGAGGAGGCCGGCGTCGATGCCGTCGCTGCCCGGATCGGTGGGTTATCGCCGAGCATGGTGTGTCCGTCGCCACGATCCCGATCGCAGGATACGGCGATGCGCTGAAGGCCCACGTGGCCGGGCGCGGAGCCGCCAATCGGCCGGCGGTGCTGATGGGGCACCGCGACACGGTGTTCTCGACCGGCGAGGCCACGCGGCGGCCGTTCCGGGTCTCGGATGGTCGCGCCTACGGCCCGGGCGTCGCCGACATGAAGGCCTGGCTCGTGATGAACGCCTTCCGCCTCGCCGCCTTCCAACGGGTGGGCGGGGCACCGTCTCCGCTCGTCGGCCTGTTCACCAGCGACGAGGAGACCGCGTCGCCGGCCTGCCGCCCGATCATCGAGGAGACGACGCGCGGCGCGCGCGGTGCTGAATTCGGAGCCGGGGCGCCCGTCGGGCGATGTGGTGACGGGCCGCAAGGGCGGCGTGTTCATGGCGTCGACGGTGCATGGCAAGGCTGTCCATTCCGGCGCCGACCCCGCGGGCGGGACCAGCGCCATCGGCGAACTCGCCCACAAGACGATCGCGCTGCATGCGATCACCGACCTCGAACGCGGCACCACCGTGAACGTCGGACTCGTCTCGGGCGGCCAGTCGGTCAACACGGTCGCGCCGCTCGCCACCTGCGAGATCGACCTGCGCTACGTCCGCCCGGAGGATCGCGAAGCAGCCATGGCACGCATCGCGGCGATCGTAACCGAGGCCACGCTTCCCGGCATTTCGGCCGCTTTGACGATCCGGGGGGGGCCTGCCGCTGCTGCAGGATGCGGCCTCGCGCGCCCTGTTCGAGGCTTATGCCGGAGCGAGCGCGCTACGGTGCGACGGTCTCGCGCGCGTTCACGGGCGGCTGCGCGGATTCCGGATTCACCGCCAGCGTCGGCTGCCCGACTCTCTGTGCGGTCGGCCCCGTCGGCGGCCGGGCCCATTCTCCGGCGCGCTAAGGCCGACCTCGCCCGGATCTACGGCGAGTTCCCGCGTCTCGCCGCGCGCCGGGCGCAGGCGGCCGGAACCCTTTCGGGGGGCGAGCAGCAGATGCTGGCGATCGGCCGGGCGCTGATGGCGCGGCCCAAGCTCGTCCTGTTCGACGAGCCGTCCCTGGGGCTCGCCCCCAACATCGTCGAGCGGATGTTTTCGGTGATCCGCGCGATCTGCGATGCCGGTACGACTGTCCTGCTCGTCGAGCAGAACGCCTTCGCGGCCTTGGAACTCTGCGACTACGCCTACTTGTTGGAGACCGGCCGCATCGTGCTCGCGGGCAAGGGCGCCGACCTGATCGCCGATCCGCACGTTCGCGACGCCTACCTCGGTGGCTGACCCGGAGCGGCCCGTGCGGTTGCACCTCGGTCCTCTCGACATCCTCAACGGGCCGGCGCCGACGCCGATTCTCGTGCGGGGGCAACACCTGATCCTCATGCGGGACGGCGAAAGGCTCGTCGCGGCGGAGCGGGCTTGCCCTCACGAAGGCGCCGACCTGTCGCTCGGGCGCTGCGCGGCGGGCCGGATCCATTGTCCGAGGCACTTGGCCTCCTTCGACCTCAGGTCGGGAAAGGTCTCTCCGGGCTGGTCTTTCCGTGCGCTTCGCCTCTATCGCGTAGATCAGTCACTTGATGGATTCTGGATAACTATCGATCCGACCTGAAGCATGGAATGAACGACGCGAATCCATCGAAATGGAAACGCGCCGGACGGTCAGGGCATCCTCGGCCTTCAATCGCGCAGGCGTTCCGCGAGATGCCGTCGTTGCGCCCGATGCTTTCGACACGCCCGCCGACGCCCAGGCTTGGAATGAAGCATCCTTCACGGCGGCGGGCCCGCGAGCGATCCGGCGTCATGATGGAGACGTGGGTCGCGACTGCCTCGTGGGGGCCGATCAATGTCGATATGCCGAGCCGTCGTCCGATGCCGGCGTGAACGACGCTTAAGCCGTTCGGTCCCACGGCGCCGTCAATGGCGGCAGCCCCCTCCCAGCACTCATCCGATCCGTTTCCGGGCCTATATGAACTGGCATGAAGGCCCTTCATCCCTGGGCGACATCGAACCAAGCGTTAGGAGAGAGCCATGCGTGCCGTCACCTACACCGAAGGTTCACCAATCGAGGCGCCGGGCGCGCTTGTGGACACGACCTTCGCCGATCCCGTCCCCACCGGCCGCGACCTGCTCGTGCGCGTCCACGCCGTCTCCGTGAACCCGATCGACACCAAGGTGCGGCAGGGGGTCTATCAGCAGGCCTGCACGCCGAAGATTCTCGGCTGGGATGCGGCCGGAATCGTCACGGCCGTCGGTCCCGAGGCGCGCCTGTTCAAGCCCGGCGACGCGGTGTTCTATGCCGGTGCCCTCGATAGACCTGGCAGCAACGCTACCCTGCAATGCGTGGACGAGCGCCTGGTCGGGCGGAAGCCCGACACCCTGGGCTTCTCGGCCGCCGCCGCATTGCCGCTCACAGCGCTGACCGCCTGGGAGATGCTGTTCGACCGTCTCGACGTCTCCAAGCCAGTGCCCGGCGCCGCGACTGCGCTCCTGATCATAGGCGGCGCGGGTGGCGTTGGGTCGATCGCGATTCAGCTCGCCCGGCAGCTTACCGAACTGACGGTGATCGCTACCGCGTCGCGCCCCGAGACCGCACAATGGTGCCGGGATCTCGGCGCCCACCACATCGTCGACCATTCCAAGCCGCTCGCCGCCGAGGTAGCGGCCCTGGGTCTGGTCAGCGTACCGGGCTTCGTGTTTGCGACGACAGGGACCGATGCGCATCTGCCTCAGATCATTCAACTGCTTGCGCCGCAGGGGCGGCTCGGCCTGATCGACGATCCTGCAACCCTCGACGTGATGCCGCTCAAGCCAAAGAGCCTGTCGCTTCACTGGGAGCTGATGTTCACCCGCTCGCTGTTCGGAACCGCAGACATGGAGCGGCAGCACGAGATCCTCACCGAGGTCTCCCGCCTGATCGACGCGGGAAAACTCCACAGCACGCTCAATGAGTCGTTCGGACCTCTCAATGCCACCAACCTCGCGCGGGCTCATGCACTGATCGAGAGCGGTCGCGCGAAGGGCAAAGTCGTTCTGGAAGGCTTCGACGATTAAGCTGGCCTGCCCCTGAAAAGTGGTCCTTCCTGAACGATGTAGGGATGTCATCATGGGTCGGAAGCAGCATACGGCTGGAGAAATCGTCGCGAAGTTGCGTCAGGTGGATGTCCTGGGGTTGCAAGGCCGCAAGGTTGCCGAAGCAATCCGGTCGATCGAGATAACGGAGGTCACGTACTGTCGACGCGCCGGTCGCTGGCGATCTCGGCGCTGTCGCTGGCCAACAGCGCCAACCAGGGCATCCTCCAGCTCCTGCGCTGAGCCGAGTCGGGCCAGCGCGGCCGTACCGCCGCGCTGGCTGCCACGTGGGAAGGCGCCCGAAGCGGTCGGGGGGCGCAACACACGCCGGTGCGCCGATAGTGTTGAATTCGTCGGTCAGGAGGTCGCCATCACCGTCAAGGCGCCACGCGAAGTCCCGGACGCCTAACCACCGCCTAGCCACGGGCTCCCGCGAACCCGGCCGGAGGTCCGCGTGATGTCCCGGTTGGCGCAGCAGAGCACCAGCATGTCCGAGTGTTTTCATCGGAAGCCGAGGCAAGCCGGGTATGTCAGCCGGGCCGAGTCGGAACTAGAAGACCGTTCGGGGTGGGAAACGGCCTGGCTGCTTACAGCCGCGTCCGGTCCTCAAGCAGGCATTGATCTTGCGGTTGTAGCATGGCGGCTGCTTCACGCCGCCTTCCGCGGGGTTTGCTCTCTCATAAAAGCCAAGGCCTGCTCGGGCGTCATCGGCTTGCCGAACAGGAAACCCTGAACCTCCGTGCATCCCGTTTGGGTCACCAGGGCAAGTTGATCCTCAGTCTCGACACCCTCGGCGGTGATCGCGGTCCCAAGACGTTCGCCGATGCTGACCACGGCGCGGACGATGGCCTGCGCGTCGGGGTCGTCGATCTCGCGTACGAACGACCGGTCGATCTTGATCTTGTCGAACGGGAAGCGCCGAAGGTAGCTCAGGCTGGAGTACCCCGTCCCGAAATCGTCCAGGGCGATGCGGACGCCGATGGACCGAAGCCTATGCAGGCAGGCGATGACCGCGTCGCCATCCTGGATCATCAGGCTTTCTGTGATCTCCAGTTCGAGCCTGTTGGCCGCGAGACCGGAGACCGCAAGGGCGTTCGCAACGGCCGCTTCAAGGCCGGGCTGCTGGAACTGGACCGCCGAGACGTTGACGGCGATGCGCGCCTGGATCGGCCACGACGCGGCGAAGCGACAGGCCTCCTCCAGAGCCCAGGTCCCGAGGGGAACCACCAGGCCGGTCTCCTCTGCGATCGGGATGAATTCGGCCGGCGAGACCATCCCGCGGATCGGATGCGGCCAGCGCATCAAGGCCTCGAAGCCACGGACCTGCCCGTCCGTCAGTGCGACGACGGGTTGGTAATACAGCCGAAACTCCGCCTTGCGATGGGCGAGATGCATGTCGAACTCAAGCTTGTTCCTGTCCTCCAGGGCTTCGTCCATTCCCTTGGTGTAGACCTGGGAGCTGTTCCGTCCGGCCCCCTTGGCCCGGTAGAGGGCGAGGTCGGCATGGCGATGCAGGAGATCTACCTCCAGTCCATGTTCCGGTGCGAGCGCGATCCCGATGCTCGCGCCGATGGTCACCACCTGGCCGCCGAGATGGATCGGTTGGCCGATGGCGTCGATGACGGTCCGTGCGAGCGCCTGCGCGGTCTCAAGCCCGGCCCCCGGCAGGATGATCGCGAACTCGTCCCCGCCGAGGCGCGCGATGACGCCCTCATTCCCGACGGAGTCCCTCAAACGGTCGGCGACGACGCGTAGGAGCCTGTCCCCGGCATGGTGTCCGAGCGTGTCGTTGACGGTCTTAAAGCGGTCGAGGTCGAGGCAGAGCAGCGCGGCTTGACCGTTTCCGAGATCCGCGAGGGATCTTTCGAGCGTCGCGTGGAAGACCACCCGATTGGGTAGGTCGGTGAGGTTGTCGTGACTCGCGACGTGGGCGATGCGCGCCTCGGAGACCTTTCGATCCGTGATGTCGATCTGGAGGCCGACGCAGCGGACGGGCTCGCCGGCCGCGTCGTCGAGCATGCGACCGAAAGACTGCATCCATCGCGGTTCGGCCGGGACCGCAGGATTGGCAATGCGGAACTCGCAGCTGTACGTGGTCCGATCGGATATGGCGCGCTTTACCTCGTCCCAGACCTTAGGAAGGTCGTCGGGATGGACCTGCACCTTCCAATCGGCCAGCGGGATCTCCATCGCGTCCTGGCCGACCGGTACCGGAAGGTTGTGCATGCGGGCGCTCATCGATGAGAGCCGGACGACGTCGTCGCGCATGTCCCACTCCCAGATGCCCGCCTCGGCCGCCTCCTGGGCGAGACGCAGGAGGTCTCCGGTCGCCTTCAGCGCGGTCTGTGCCGCGATGATGTGGTCGATATCGAGCGCCGTACCGAGCCACTCGATCACCTCTCCGCTGCGCTTCAGCGGGATCATGACGATCCGGTGCCAGCGGTAGTCGCCGTCATGCCGCCTGAGGCGACCTTCGAGTTCGAAAGCCTGCTTGCCCGAGACCGCGGCCTCCCAGGCGCTCGACATGCGGTCGACGTCACCCGGATGGTTGCGGCTGTGGGCCCGGCCGCGCGAACCGTCGGCCTCGCCGTAGTAGGCACGGAAGCTCGCGTTCCGGTAGGCGGTGACGCGGTCCTCGGGCGAGACGGTCCACACCATCTGCGGCAGGGCATCGGCGAGTGAGGCGTAGCGGGATCGGGCGTCGCGCAACGCATCATCGGTATCCGCCAGCGTCGCCGCCACGCGACGATGCTCGGTACGATCCTGGTAGACGCGCAGGTTCGCGGTCACGACCTCGGCCAGGTCGCGGAGCTGGCGGCCCTGCTCACTCGAGAAGCGTCGCGGCTCGGTGTCGATGATGCAGAGTGATCCGACGCGGATGCCGGACCTCAGGATCAGCGGTGCGCCGGCATAGAAGCGGATGCCCGGCTCCCCCGTGACAAGGGGGTTCGACTTGAACCGGGCATCGTCACGGGCATCCTCGACGATGAGGACCTCGTCGGCCTGGATGGTATGGTTGCAGAATGCGACGTCCCGGGACGTTGCGTCGTGGCTCAGCCCGCAGCGCGCCTTGAACCACTGGCGGTCTTCGTCGAGGAGCGAGACCAGGGCAATCGGCATTCCGAACAAGACCTGGGCCGTACGGCAGATCGCATCGAACTGGGTCTCCGGTGCGGTATCAAGGATGTTCAGGTCACGCAGGGCGACAAGGCGCTCGGCCTCATTGGAAGATCGCAACAAGGGGGTGTTCATCAGCGTGAACTCCAGGATCGGGCGATCCACCATTTTTGAAACCAACATTTACGCGATGTCTCGCTCACGGCGGCTTAATCGATCCTTAATCCTGCCTGGATCGCTGCCGACAATTGTATGCTGAGAACAGACCTATCCCCGAGCAACAGCCCTCTTGAGCCCGCCTGCGAACGAAAGGTGCCAGCGGCGGCTTAACCCCTTCACGCTCAGGGACATTCGCGGGATCTTCGTCGAGCGAACAGGGCGTCGTTTCGATCGGGGCTGGCTTCGTCGGAGAGCCACATGTTTTCTTACCCGGCGTGAAGGGGATGATACTGGTCTCAGTATCCGCTAGGGGAAGAAGGAAGATAAGTCTCTTCTAAGACACCTTGCTCGTTCCTCCGCCGCATTCTCGTCGACGTCGCCATCGCTCACGAAATATCGCTTGCGGTACACCAGCTCCTTGATCGCTTCCTGACTGTGTCCAAGCTCTGGATCTGCCCATGCTGGTAGGGCTCCTGGACCAAATCGGCACTGATCCAGAGCGTGATGTCGCTCACACGCATCGTTACGCGATCCGGCAGGATGTCCCAGGCCTCCTGAGCGAAACGCCGATAGTGATCGAATGACCGCACCCGGCCGAGGCACTTCTTTTCCGGTTCGAACGCGGCCGCGGACGGGCGAACGGTCATTGCTGGGTTCGCTGCTGCAAGGACGGCAGTTGGCCGAATGACCGCTTTCGGTCCCGGCGCGAGCAGCCTTGAGCGGCGAGTTTGGGTCGACGGTGGAACATCCGCTTCGGGACGAAGGACCAAAGTCTGGTCGCCAGCCCAAACGCCCCTCGTGAATGGGTACCAAGCGTCAGGTTTCGCCTACGAGGTCCGTCGACGGGGTCGGCGCCCAGCAACCTCGAGCGGACGAGCCGCCCGTTCGAACCCAGTCCAGGGATCGCGCTGTAATGCGGACAGGCGCCCCAGCAGGCTTGTAACGTCGAAGCGCGCCCCGGAGCCGAGCGACGGAAGTTCGTTCCAATCGATGGGAACGGATACGGGC
The DNA here is from genome assembly GCF_022829665.1 of Methylobacterium sp. E-041. Taxonomy (NCBI): domain Bacteria; kingdom Pseudomonadati; phylum Pseudomonadota; class Alphaproteobacteria; order Hyphomicrobiales; family Methylobacteriaceae; genus Methylobacterium; species Methylobacterium sp. E-041. Next base: position 98,257 of record NZ_JAKSYQ010000060.1, read on the forward strand.
GCCCCGGGGCGCGCCCGGGTGGAGAAGGCCGCGACGGCGGTCGCTCCTTGCTGGTTGCGCAGGTAGTCCACGTAAATCCGTCCCTCCCTGGCCTTCCTCGACACGGTCGCGACGAAGCTGTCGGGGACGTCCTTCGCCATCTCGGATGCGATGCGCTTCGCGAAGGCCTTGGCCTCGTCCCAGCCGACCTTCGGCTCGATCGGCACGATGACGTGCAGCCCCTTGCCGCCGGTGGTCTTCACGAAGCTGGCGAGGCCCGAAGCCGACATCCGCTCGCGCACCTCCAGCGCGCCGGCAACGAGATCGTCCCACGCGACGCCGTCGCCCGGATCCAGGTCGAACACCAGCCGGTCCGGCCGATTCGGGTCCGAGACCGTCGCCCCCCATGGATGGATCTCCAGCACGCTCGACTGGACGAGGGCGCGAAGGCCATCCCGATCCCGGATCACCACGGTGTTCTCCCCGTCCACGGACCGGATATGGCGGTCGTCGAGGCCGGCCCAGGCGTGTTTCTGGTAGAAGCAGGATCCGAGGCCATCCGGGCACCGGAGAAGCGACAGCGGCCGGTCGACGACGTGCGGCAGGATTCGGTCGGCAACCTCTTCGTAATACTCGGCGAGACCCTCCTTGGTCAGGCCGACGTCGGGCCAGAGCACGCGATCCGGATGCGTCAGCGGCGTGGCCTTCACCGGCGGCTTCCGCATACGAGGCTTCGCGGCCGCGGCCCCCTTCTCCCGTACGACCTCCTCAGGCCGCACGTCGCTCCGGAGGGTCTTGAAGGACGCGTGCCGAAGCTGGCCGTCGCCCGTCCACCCGCGGAACGTGACCTCGCAGACGAGCCGGGGCTCGACCCAGCGGGCGTTGCGGCGCGCCGGCGGCGGCAGCTCGGCCGCGAAGGGCGCCGCCGGGATGCGCAGCGGTTCCAGCTGCGTCCAGAGATCCCGCGCAACCGCGTCGCGGAAGCCGGTGCCGACCCGCCCGACGTGGACGAGGGTGCCGTCCTCGTGCGTCCCGAGAATCAACGACCCGACGGACCTGGACGCGGTGGTCGACGGCATGTAGCCGGCGACGACGAACTCCTTCGACAAGCTGCATTTGATCTTGCGCCAGGCGTCGGTCCGGCCCGAGCGGTGGGGCGCGTCAGCGCGCTTGGCGACGATGCCTTCCAGTCCGAGCCTGCAGGCGTGGCGCGCCATGGCCTCGCCATCGGCGGTGAGATGCTCGCTGAACCGGATGGGGCCGCCCGGCGGGGCGTCGTCGAGGACCTGCAGCAGCAGGTCTTTGCGTTCGGCCAGGGGCAGGGCACGCAGATCCCTGCCGTCGAGGTAGAGCAGATCGAAGGCGTAGACGACCGCCGATCCCGTATCGCCGGCGGCGAGCGCCTGTTGCAGGGCGGAGAAGCTGGAGACCCCGCTCTCCGTCTCGACGACGATTTCGGCGTCGATCAGGGCCGAGGGCAGCTTCATACCCTTCAGGGCCTGGGCCGCGGCTTCGAACTTCGCGGTCCAGTCGAGGCCCGAGCGCGTCAGAAGCTTCACCGAGCCGCCGTCGATGCGGGCCTGCATGCGGTAGCCATCGTGCTTGATCTCGTACAGCCAGCCGTCGCCGGTGGGTACGTCGTCGACGAGGGTCGCGAGCGCGGGTTCGACGAAGGGCGGCAGGATCGCCTGGCGGGCCCCCTTGGAGCGGCTCGCGGGCGGCTTCGTCCTCCGCTCGGCGGCGACCTCGGCGCGGGCCGCATGATCGGCTCTGACGACCCCGCCCTCGGCGAGATCCCGGTTGGTCCGGCCCGACAGGACCGAGGCCTCGTGCTCGACGAGGATGTCGCCGTCGCGGCGGGCGTGCTCGTCGTCAGCCTTCATCAGCAGCCACGGCTGCTTCTTCTCGCCGCCGCGGCCCTTCATGCGCACGAGATGCCATCGGCCCACGAGCCTTTCGCCGTGCAGGGCGAATTCGAGGTGCCCCTTCGCCAATCCAACGGCCGGATCGCCCATGGGCTCCCAGGAACCGGTGTCCCAGACGATCATGGTCCCACCGCCATACTGACCCTTCGGGATCGCGCCCTCCCAGGCCAGATAGTCGACCGGGTGATCCTCCGTCTGGACCGCGAGCCGCTTCTCTGCGGGCGACAGGCTCGGTCCGCGCGTCACCGCCCAGCTCTTGAGCACCCCGTCCATCTCGAGCCGCAGGTCGTAGTGCAGGCGCCGCGCGTCGTGCTTCTGGACGACGAACCGCGCCTTCGCCGCCTTGCGGCCGCGCTTGCCCTTGGGCTCGGGCGAGGCCTCGAAATCCCGCTTGTCCCGATAGGATCTGAGCAGCTCGGTCATCGTCCTGTGAGAACCGGAACGGCCCGTTCGGGTTCCTGGGCCGACTCCTTCGACAGGGCCATCTACAATAATGGGCAGGTTATTTACAGCTGCGCCTGTGGAGGAACGAGTCGAGTTGGACTCTCGTTGAACCGTCAAGCTCCCGACCTTCGCGGCGCGAAGGCATCGGCGGCCGGAAATACTTCGACAGACACAGGAGACGGACGTGGCAGCCCGCGCCAACTGGAAAGGTCATCTTCGACTTTCACTCGTCTCCTGTGCGGTCGGACTGTATCCGGCAGTCAGCTCGTCGAGGGAGCTGAAGTGCCATACGATCAACCGCGAGACCGGCAACCGTCTCAAGCAGCTGATGGTCGATTCCGTGACCGGCGACACCGTGGATCGCGACGATCAGGTCAAGGGATGCGAGATCGCCAAGGACGACCTCGTGCCGATCGAGGACGACGAGCTCAGCGAGATCGCCCTGGAGAGCACGCACACGATCAACATCGAGGCGTTCTGCAGGCGCGCGGAGGTCGACGAGCGCTACCTGGACAAGCCGTACTACCTGGCGGCCGAGGACAAGGTCTCGCGCGAGGCCTTCGCCGTGATCCGGGATGCGATGAGGAAGAAAGGCATGGCCGGGCTCGGCCGCATCGTCATCTACAAGCGCGAGCGGGTGGTCCTGCTCGAACCGTACGGCAAGGGCCTGCTCGCGACGCTGCTGCGATACGAGGACGAGGTTCGCTCGCCGACGGCCTACTTCGAGGACATGCCCGACGGCGATCCCACGGCCGAGATGCGGGCGCTCGCCGAGGAGCTGATCGCGCGCTCCACCCGAAAGTTCGATCCGTCGAAGTTCGAGGACCGCTACGAGGAGGCGCTGATCGCCCTGGTGAAGGGCAAGGCACCGAAGCTGGCGAAGGGCAAGAGCAAGGGCAAGGGCAAGGCGAAGGCCGGTGCGCCGAACTCCTGTAACGTCGTGAACCTGATGGAGGCCCTTAAGCGCAGCATCAGGTCCGAGAATGGGGAGGGATCAGCGAAGGTGCAGCCGCGGAAGACCAAGGCGAAGGCCTCGACGCCTTCGAGGAAGCGCATTTCGGGCAAGGCTATGGCCGTCAAAACCCGGAAGGCCGCTTGACCCGGCGTGTGACCGACCTCGCCGGTCGACGCTCTTGGCCGACAATCCGACTCTCCGGCGGCCGCTTTCGCTGCGGTTGCTAACCCGATGCGCGAACCATGAAGCGATCGATCTGGATTCGACAGTTGTTCCGGTCGGTTGGCGTATGGCGGCCGTCCGTCCATTCGGTTCGCGGCGATGCGTTCACGGAGACTGACGGCACGTTGCGCAATCGCGGCCGCGATACAGTGGCGACAGGGCTTTCCCGGTCCAAGGGCATCGCAGCTACCGGGAAACCGGCAGGGCGAACCAGGCATGGCTCCCAGAGCCCTTCGACGTGATTCCGACCAGATCCTAACATCGTCCGACCCCGGACATCAGGAGGCCGATGCCGTTTGGGAGGCCGTATGGTGCCGACGGCCGATCGCCTGTGCGCTTGCACCCCGGGCAATGGAATCTTTGAACAGAATTCTCTGATTGGCCTGCCATCGGTTCCGAAACTCGGACGTTGCCTCGCCGGGCGATGCGCATCTCTGGCTTGCATCAAAGGATTTCGGGGCCGGCCTTCGAACGGGGCCACGGGGTATGAAATGACGGGTGGGTCAGTGAGGTCTCGAATGGTCGGAAGCCTGTCATCGCATGGCGATACACGAGGGTCGGCACGGGACGCGATGAAGGCCGCCCTCACCAAGTTCAACAAAGAGAAGCCCATCCTGATCGTCAGCCATTTCGATGCGGACGGTCTGACCGCGGCCGCCATACTGGTGCGAGCGTTCCGGCAAGCGGGATGGGAGGCGGTATCGGTCGTTGTCGGTAAGGGGGAATCACCGTGGGACCCCCAGGTCGCCGACCGGCTGGGCGAGCACGAGCCCGGCGGATTGATCCTGGCCGACCTCGGCACCCGAGCCGACCCCGTGCTGTCGGGCTGCCCGACACTCGTCATCGACCACCACGTCCCGACCGGCGAACCGAGGGACGCGATCACGATCAGCGGGAACGGCCTTGTCCCTGAGCCGACCACCGCCCTGCTTGCCTGGTGGGCCGTTGGCGCCATGGGGAACCAGGCCGACCTGCTTTGGCTGGCGGCGGTGGGCCTGATCGGCGACATGGCCGAGGGTCTCGACTTCCCGGAGATCGCCGAGGCCCAGGCTCGCTGGGGCAAGACGGCCCTTCGCGATGCCACGTCGCTCGTCAACGCCCCCCGCCGAACCGCGGCGGCCGACGCAGGGCCGGCGTTACGACTTCTGCTGGCATCGGATGGCCCAAAACGCATCACCAAGGGCGACGATGCCGATGCGTTAGCTTTGCACGCGGCCAAGACCGAGGTCCGGGCGGCCATGGACACGGCCAAGCGCGTGCCGCCCGCCATCGGCGGCGACGTCGCGCTGATATCGCTCGACTCCCCGTGCCAGATCCATCCCCTGATCGCCCAGCAATGGCGGGGGCGCCTGAAGAACAAGATCGTGATCGCCGCGAACGCGGGCTATCGCCCCGGCTGGGTGCATTTCGCCGCTCGGTCGGCCAGCGGGCGCGATCTCATCGCCTTCCTCGCCGAGCATCGTCCGGCCAACGCCGACGGGCGCTACGGCAACGGCCACGCCCAGGCGACAGGCGGGGCGCTGCGCAACGCCGACTGGAACGACTTCATCCAGGGACTCGGGTTTCCCCAGGCACAGGTGCAGGCATGACCGGCAATGATCGTCCCTTGCGGCTGGGCTTTCCCGTCAAGGTGATGGGGCGGCCAGACCTGAAGTCGCAGGACACCCGGCGCTGGCAGAAGGATCCGCACCTCAAGTGCTCCCTCGAACTGCTGGACCACGTCCTGAACTACCTCAAGTCCAAGAACCTCGACATGTATCGGATGTCGTCGGACATCGCGCCTTATGCGACCCACCCGGACATGCCCCGGTTTCACAACATGGTGGCGGAGAGCGATGCCGAGCTGCGGGCGTTCGGCGCAAAGGCCCGGGCCTACGACATCCGGCTGTCGTTCCATCCCTCGCAGTACGTGCTGCTGAACGCTCCGAACCCCGAGCTCACGAAGAAGAGCATCTGGGATCTCTCCAGCCAAGCCGAGATGCTGGACCGGATGGAGCTGGACGACGAGGCGGTGATGATCACCCATGTCGGTGGCGTCTACGACGACCACGAGGCGAGCCGGGCGCGTTGGGTCGACGGCTGGAACCTCTGCCCGGAGCACGTGAAGCGCCGTCTGGTGCTGGAGAATGATGACCTGCGCTTCTCGGCGGCGGACGTGCTCTGGATCCACGAGCGTACCGGGGTGCGGTTGATTTTCGACTACCAGCATTTCTGGTGCCTCAATCCCGAGCGGCTGGACATGCGCGAGACCTTCGAGCGCTTCCTTGCGACGTGGCCCGCTGGCGTCCGCCCGAAAATGCATTTCTCCTCGCCGCGCACCGAGTTGCGCGAGATCAAGCAAAAGATCACCCCCAAGCAACGAGAGGCGGCCAAGGCCGGAAAAGCCAGGGGTAAGTCGAAGGAGGTGTTGAAGGCGCCGATCAAGGCGACGGCACGGGTGAAGACGGTGTTGCGGCCCCCGGTCTGGACGGGTCACGCCGACTTCACCAACCCCTTCGAGTTCGCGACGTTCATGCGGATGGCCGAAGGATTGGTTTTCGACGTGATGCTGGAAGGGAAATCCAAGGACCTCAGCCTCCTGCGTCTTCGCCCCGATTTGCTGCGCTTCGCACCCGATGTCGCCGCCCGGTTTGGGATCACCCCGCAGGCGGCGACGGACGACGAGGAGCAGCTGGAGGAAGGCATCGACGCCGACGATGAGGCGGATGTCGACGAGGGGCGCGCTGAAGCCGCGGAATGACCCTGGAAATCCCGGGACGCCACCTCAAAGGTGCGCACTTCACGACAAGACGACCCTGCGGCGACGGCCCGCCATACCGCCGGTCGCGCGTGCGCCATCGCCAACTTGCCGACCCAGCTCGTGTAGCGCGGCGTCCGCATCCCAAACTTCGTGCTCCATGTCCGTTTCCTCACGAGTCTAGCCCGAGCGGGGACGACGCTGCCGCGGTCGAAGCGGGCGTTGCAGGCGTCGATCGCCGCCATCAGCGGCCGGGAGCGCTCGCGGTCGAGTTGGCCGATCGATGCGCGAACAGGAGAGGGTCTTGCACGGTATCGAGAACGCGTGGCGCTGGGGTCCCATGCTAAAGGTCAAGCTCCATCGGCAGCGGAAGGCCTTGGCACGGCACAAGGCTGGGAGAGCTGTGTGGAGATCGGCCGGAGCTAGGACGCCGTGACTTGCAAACCGGACACTAGATAGCTTAAATTTACTATCATCAATAATCGCGGCCTACCTAAATGGCGCCCGCGTCGCGCCAAGGAGCTCCATGAAACCGGTAAAGAGATTCCCTTTTGGATACCTCTCAGCTCTCGATGCGTCTAATCAAGGGGATGCTGTCGGCACTCATATCACGAAGGTGCTACCGCTTGTCAGTCACTTCGACAGCGTTGGAACGGAGATTACCTCTGACCCTCGTTCGCCACCTGAGGATTGGTCAAAACTAATCGATCGGGTTCGTCAGGCGGCCCAGCATGCTCGTGATATTGAGGCGCAGGCTCAGGAACAGGAATTGCGCGTTCAGGCATTGCTCGACCGTGTCCGGCAGGATGTCCGGGATGCCGCTGAGCGTGTCCGGGCTGCCGAGGCACGCTCTGCCGATATCCAGAGCCGCGCCGACGCCTTGCTAAAGGCTGCCGACGAAAAACTGCTGGCGGCCGAGGAGCGTGCGCGTATCTCCGAGCAGTGGCTGGCGCGGGTCCAGGAAACTATCGTGGCAGAATTTTCAGAGAAGCCAGCCTTAAGACACGTTATCTGATGTCGGCCTTCAAAATGACCACAGGCAAGATAGAGACGAATGATAGTTTTTGTATAAATCTCTTAATTTGATGAAGCGTTCATTCGCCGCCATGGCGCTCGCGCGGCTGATCTATTAATTCGAACGTAATGGCGGCCTGTACCTTCTCGAGCCAACCTTCAGCGCTTTCAGCGCGCCTCTCGGCAGCTTCTGCCCTTTCTTCAGCTTCTAGAATTCTTGCATTTGCCATCTCGCAGAGACGGAGTGCGCCGTCCAGCTCAACGAGCGCCATATAGGCGACACGCTCTGCCTCGGTGGATTTCTCCTGTAGAACCCTGACCTCATGGTCCAGGTTCCTGATTTGCGTAGCGTAATCCAGGCGTTCCTGCTTGATGCGAGCGAGTAGCAGGCACGCATCGGAATGGATCTTGTTGCGCCAAAGCTCGAAACTGGTAATTTCTGTCTCGGCCTGCGCAATCAGTTCAAGGACGACACCCGGATTGACCTTGGCAAAATGCAACGGTGTAGCAAGGCTCGACGAGCCCACCTTAGCATGATCGGCGGAAGTAGCCGTAAACGAGGACGTCGGGTCCGACCTGAACACTGCACCGAGTCCGATTCAGTCAGAGGGTTCGCCATCGAGGGACGCGGCTTTCTGTGCGGCCCTCGATCCGAAAGCCGTGATTGCCGCGTCGTGAAGCCGGACGAGCCACGCCTCAGCTTCGTGGGCCCGGCTTTCGGCCAGACGCGCGCGCTCCTCGGCACGAGAAAGCTTCTGCTCCGTGAGCGAAATCTGCTGATTCAGACGGCGCATCTCCTCCGATGCCTGGGTGGTGACATGCGTAAGCTGGGCTTCCAATTCCGCAGCTCGCTGCTCACCGATGCGGATCGCTTCGCTCGCCTCTTCGATGAGATCGACGGCGGCCGACCACTCCCTCAGGGGCGGCCCTCCTGCATTCTCCGGGTTTGCCGACATTGCTCCAGACCCACCTTCCGATGAGGGGAGGAAGCTGACGACCTTTTCTCCAGGCTTCGTCGCGTTCGATTGCCATGCACGAAGCATCATCGACTGACCCGTAGAGAACGGCATGTCTTTGGAGGCGGGATCGCTCATCCTAAACCTTGTTCCGCAATGAATATTTGATCGTTAATTTTGAACGGCTGCGTTGAACGGCCGGACGTTGCTGACGGGCTCCGACGTTGGCTCGGCACCAACCGGAGACGCATCCTCTTCCCCGGCCCGCCATCCTCGGCCCGAGCGTTTGAGGACTTCGTACTGCTTCTGAAGCGATACACGCGTTTCCCGGGCGATGTCCAAGGCGCCTTGGACCAGAGCGCGCTCCGAGCGCTCGTTCTGCAAGTCCTCCGTCAACCGCCGGTTTGCCAACTCGAACTCGGCGCGCGCCGCTTCCTGACGATGGGTCATCTGCTCGATGCGCTCGACGAGGGCAGCGTTGCGAATGCCGGCTTGCTCGACCGCCGCCTCTCGGGCCGCCAGCGCCTTGCCGAGCATGTCGCAGCGCGATTCGAGCTCACCGCGCAACCGCTGCATGTCGAGGAACCGTTCGGTCTGACGCGCCAGATCGGTCTGAAGGGAGTCCAGGCGCCTCTCCGCAGTGGTACGCGCGATGCTAGCCTCTTTGAAATTGCGATCCGCGATCCTGTGCGCCTCATCCTTCTCACGGAGTTGGTTGCGTGCCTGGCCGAGCAGCTGCTCGTTCGATTCCGCTCGATTGGTCGCGGCTTCGAGCTTCATGGCCAATCCTGAGCGCTCGGTGCGCAAGAAGCTGAGGTCCGTCTCGTGTTGAGCCTCGTTCCTTTCTCGCGCGGCGACCTCGCTCGCGAGCTGGCTCTCGGCCGCCCGTAAGCGATGGCGCTCCACGTCAGCCAGAGCCTCCAAGCTTCGATGGCGGCTCTCCAGTTCCGAGAGCTGGACGGCCTGCTCCTCGTTGAGCGTCGTCATGCGGCGGTTGTCCGCATCGAGGACACCAAGGCTCTCGCGGGCGCCGAGCAGCTCATGCTCCGATCGTGCGAGCGCGCTGTCGGCGGCCTGTGCTTCCAGCCGCAGGGCTTTGTTCTCGCCGCTCAAAGCCTTCACCTGTTCGGCTTCAGCGAAGAGTTGCCGCTCCATGTTTTCGATGGAGAGCGCTTTGTCGCGGATCTCGACACGCTGGTCGGCGATCGTAGCGTCCGCGGCGCGCAACTGGTTCTCAGATCGATCGGCTCGCGCGAGGGCATCGGAGAGCTCGGTCGCCAGACCTGCCGATCGGGTGAGAAGCTCCGCGACTTCGAGCCTGATCGTTCGGCTCGATTGGAATTCCTGCGCAAGCGACGTCTCGAGCTCGGCGATGCGCATGCTTGCGCGAGGCAGTTCATCGCTAATACTGATGATCGGCTCGAGAATGGAGGAGAAATCTTCCTCCAATGTCCTCAAGTCCTCCAGGCGATCCATCATCGCATTGATGCGCTGCTTTACGACCTCATCGCGCTGGCCGATCGAGTCGAGAGACAACGGCTTCTCTGCGCGCGCCGCGCTCGTCCGTTTCATTGCGCTATCGAACGCATCGAGGTTCGCTTTGGGCAGGGCGATGTCAGGCTTGGGCTGTCTCGATACCTCATCGACCGGCGCATCCTTCAGCGACGAGCCAGACGACGGCGAGGCCAGCACGTTCCGAAAAGATGACCATGCCATCGCGAAGACGATCCTATACGCATTAAATACCTATTATAGGCATAAGTAGATTTATATCACGCAAATCTATCAAAGGCGAATCCCAAATGCGGCGGGGACATTCGGATCGACATCGAGCGTTGTTTTTTGATTCAAGCTCGTTCAAGCGTCCAGTTTCGGCGTCTAGTCGAATGCGCGCAGAAATTTTCGGATGAGAATGCGTCCTCTCATGGATGGGTTGTTCGTTTTTTTCCTATAAGGAACGTTGAAGGCTTTCCGATGTACAGTGGGCGATCGCGCTGACATCTGCGGCGGCGGCGCCCACGTCGCGCGATGACGATCTCGGCCACAAGGGAGCTGCCGTTGATGGTGAGCAGGCGCCGGCTGTCAGCCGTCCCAAGCGACGCAGAGCCCCCGTCGAGGTCACCGGGGGGGGGCCGGCGGAACGGACGCCCGCAAGCGGATGCCACGGGCGCCGGCGGCGGCCCTCGAAACGGACCGATCCACTTAAGCCCGCCTTGTGGCGAACCCGACACAGCAAGGCGAAGGCTTCTGCCTCTATGTTTCGGTTCTGTGAATGCCTTCAAGGGGCGCTCAGTACCAAACCATCCTAAGCATAGCGACTTCACGCAGGCCGGCTGGAGCGGGCCGTCGAGAACGCTTTGCTACAGTGGATGGCGGTCGCCTTCGACTAAGTTGACAACGCCGACGACGCGAACGCCCGCGACATCAGCGATAGCCACTGCGTTAAGCTTCTGTTAACCATTGCGAACGATCTGTTAACTGAGCAGGCTGGCGTGGTCCGAGCCTAAGCAAATAGTGAGATAGTCCAATGGACCCGGCGAAGAAGTTCTCTTGGGAAAGCCTCTCGCCGCTGGACGTCCCGGTCGGCGAACCGGGGTCCGACGCTCAGCTCTCGAAGGTGTTGCGGCTGGTCGGCCCCCTCGATGACATCGGCGGCGGCCAGCCGCCGACGCGCCGGTCGTCGCCGCAGGACTGGTCGCTGCTGATCGACCGCGTTCGGCATGCGGCGACCCATGCGCGCGAAGTCGAGGCCCAGGCGCAGGAACAAGAGCAGCGAGTCCAGGAGCTGCTGGAACGCGCCCGCGAGGATCTCAAGCTGGCCGCTGAACGGGTTCGCGCTGCCGAAGCGCGAACCGCCGACATCCAGAGCCGCGCCGACGTGTTGCTCAATGCCGCCGACGAGCGTGTGAAGGCGGCGGAGGAGCGCGCGCGCATTGCGGAAGAGTGGCTGTCGCGGGTCTACGACACGATCGCGAACGAGTTCAGTGTCGAAGCGTCTGCGAAGCGGACCGCCTGATGTCGATCAACGCTCAGCGCCGGACCGTCGATGCGCGCCAGGACGGAGACGAGGCCGAACCCAGCGATGCTGCGCGCAGCAGCACGAAATGGGCTGCCGACGTGACGTCGGGCAAGAAGGTCGTGCCCCTTTTCGCCGAGCCCAGCATGCCGGGTTCGCAGGAGACGTTTGCCGAGCCGACAGTCGTCGATTGGCCCGCCGCGCTCGACCTAATCCGAGATGTCGGAGCGCGTGTACGCCGGGCACGCGATTTTGCTCAGGAAGTCTCGCTTCGCTCCCAGTCGATCATCCGGCGGAGCGTGAAGCAGACCGAGGATGCCGAGCGGCGTGCGCAAGCTGCGGAGGCGGCAGCCAAGGCTGCGACACTGCGAGCCGACAAGGCCGACGAACTCGCCCGTCTGTCGGAAGCCCGAGCCAAGCTCGCGGAGAAGCAAGCCGAGGAGGCCAGAGCCGGCGAAGCTGAAGCCCAGCTATGGCTGCGTCGCGTCCACGCCTGCCTCAAGGACGAACTGGGCGATATCGTCGTTGACCTTGCCTAGCAACGCTGTGGCTGCGACGTGATGATCCCGCCTCGGCCGGGCCCAGCGGGGCCTAGCCGGGGAAGAACGAGGCAAAGGGGTCTCATCCTTTGGAAGTTGGATCGCGCTACACCCCGGCGTTGCGCAAGACCGCCGAGAGGACGATGCCGAGGCTCAGCCCGATCCTCCCCTTCGTGCGCTACGCTGCCTCAAGAGAACCTGAGACCACCGCGCCGCCGAGCTATGCCGTCGCGGCATCAAGCGTAGGAGAGGTGTGCTCGATCTCACGAAATGGGCTCGGGCGGCGATCAGGCGGCGGGTCGTCGAGCAGCTCCACGTGCCAGGCACGATGACCGCCATCGGCCGAGACCTCCCGGACCACACTGCCGACGATCACGCCGTCGAGGACGAGATCGTAGCTGCCAACCGCGAGGCGGTCGAGGTTGCGCATCCCGGCATAGGGCGTTGCTCAGGTGCGCGACGGCAAGCCCGTGCGCCCGTCCCCGCCCTCGACGCCGATCGCGGCGCGACACGTCCGGCCATACTGGTTCGGCTGCCGGGTGCCTGCCGCCTGCTGATGACCGCACGTCTGGGTCAGGCGGAGATACACGTCGTAGAGGTCGGCGTGCTCGCCGAACCGCTGCCGGAGGCGCGCCAAGTCGTAAGTGCCGCGCCGCTTGCACGGCGGGCACTCGACGACGAGCCGGCGCCCGCGCAAGTCACACAGGCGCTCCATCAGCCGGCCACCGCGATTGGCAGCTCGCCGACCTGCGTCGTGTAGCGCGGCGTGCGCATCTCGAACTTCGTGCTCCACGTCCGCTTCTCCACGAGACCAGCCCGGGCGGGGACGACGCTGCCGCGGCCGAAGCGGGCGTTGCAGGCGTCGATCGCCGCCATCAGCGGGCCGGAGCGCGCGCGGTCGAGCTGCCCGATCAGCGCACGCGGGCTGGCGTCGAGCAGCATCAGGTCGGTGGTGATGACGCCGGCCTTGGAGTAGCGCCAGGACCGGTCGCCGGGCTCGCGCCACGTCTTCGCGATGCCGGCGCGCGCCGCCTTGATCAGCGCCAGCGTGTCGTTCGTCGCCTCCGGCAGCGTCACGGTGGTCGAGACCGAGCGCATCGGCGCGCCGTGGTCGTGCTCGCTCGTATGGTAGAACACCGAGACGTGGTTCGTGCCGAGGCCTTCGCGCCGGAGCTTCTCGCCGAGCCGCGTGGCGTGCGCCGAGACCGCCTGCTCCAGCGTGGCGCGGTCCTCGATCCGGGTCGAGAACGAGCGGGTCACCGCGCAGCCCTTGCGCTGGGCCGGCAGCGCGCCGAGCGGCAGGCAGGACAGGCCGCGCAGCTCGTGGATGATGCGCTCGCCCACCACCGTCAGCGCCTTGCGCACCGGGCGGGGGTCGAGGTCGGCGAGATCGGCCACGCTGTCGACGCCCATGGCCTCGAGCTTGGCGAGCGAGGCCCGGCCGATGCCCCAGACCTCGCCGGCGGGGATGCGGCAGAGCCAGTGGTCGTACTCGGCCGGGTCGGTGAGGTCGCAGACGCCGTCGAGCGGCGCGATGCGCTTGGCGATGTGGTTGGCGAGCTTGGCCAGCGTCTTGGTCGGGCCGATGCCGACGCAGGTCGGGATGCCGGTCCAGGCGCGCACCGTGGCGCGGAGGTCGCGGGCCAGCGCGACGCGGCGATCGGCCCGCACGTCCGAGAGGTCGAGGAAGCTCTCGTCGATCGAGTAGATCTCCACCATGGAGGAGAAGTCGCGGTAGACCGCGTTCGCCCGGGCGCTCATGTCGCCATAGAGGATGTAGTTCGACGAGAATACCCGCACGCCCTTCACCCGGCACATCTCCCGGATCTTGAACCAGGGCTCGCCCATGCGGATGCCGAGCGCCTTGGCCTCGGCGGTCCGTGCGATGGCGCATCCGTCGTTGTTCGACAGCACGATCACCGGAACGCCGGAAAGCTTCGGGTCGAACACGCGCTCGCACGAGCAGTAGAAGCTGTTGCCGTCGATGAGCGCGATGGCGCGCCCTCCGCCGATCCGGTCGCGCAGCCGCGGCGCCGGACCACTCACGACAGCCGCCCGCGGGCGAGGTGCCAGCGGATCGAGAAGCGCAGCACGCCCCAGATCTCGACCTCGCCGTACTCGTCGACGGCAAACGCCGGCATCTCCGGGTTGTCGAAGTCGAGGCGGGCCCGGTTGCCGGCCATCCGGTAGCGCTTGCACGAGAGCTGCCCGTCGACCACCGCGACGACGACGCTGCCGTCCTCCGCCCGGAGGCTGCGGTCGATGCAGGCGAGGTCGCGGTCGTGGATGCCGGCACCGCGCATGCTCTCGCCGCGGATCTGCATCAGGAAGGTGGCCGGCGGGTTCGGCACGAGCCAGCGCGGCAGCTCGAGCGCGCCTTCGAGGAAGTCGTCGGCGGGCGACGGGAAACCTGCACACAAGGCCTGCCCGATCACCGGCACGCGGACGGCATCCGTGCTGCCGAGGATCAGCTCGTCGACCGCGTAGGGGCTCACGCGGCGTCGCTCGCCGGCGCCGCGGCCACGCCAGCTCGGACGTAGCCGTACGAGATCAGCCGGTCGCGTTGCTCGGTCCGGCGCTCGGCCTCCGCAAGGTCGGACAGCGCGTCCTCGATCGCCCGGACCAGCGCGGCCCAGGCGTCGCCGCATGCGACCAGCCGGTAGGCCCATGCGATCGCCTCGGCCTCGGTTGAACGGATCTCCACAGGCGGTTCGTAGGGTTGGGGGCGCATCGGTGCTCCGAGTTGTCCAAGAACATACAAGGAACAGACAGTAAGCGGATCGACGGTTCAACCATGGCGATCACAGCCGGGCACGGAGCGGTGGGATGCTGTGGAGGGCGGGGTAGAAGGCCAATGCCGACACCGCTTTACCGCTTCCACTGCACGGACGGGCACGACCTCATCGCCGATCGGCTGGGCAAGCGGCTGCCGACCTGGGCGCTGATGCGCGCGCATGCGGCGCGGGTCGCGCTGGACTTGATGCTCGGCGGCGCGCCGCGGGATTGGTCGGCCTGGACGGTCGAGATCTACGATGCGGCGGGCCGGCACGTTCTCTCGAAGCCGTTCACGGACGTGCTCGACAATCGACCGCCGAGACAAGGCTGAGGGGACGCACCATCGGCGCGAAGACGACGTTCGTGGTGCAGGCCTTCATCATCGAGCGGAAGCGCCTGGTGCCCGGCGACCGCGAGGTGGCGTCGACAGAGAACGGCGCGGTAAAGAAGGCCGAGGCGATGTCCGGCATCGCGGCACTGAAGATCGGCGCCGACGATGAGACCGGGGAGTTGGAGAGCGCGACGATCCTTGGCCAGTTCGGCGAGGTGCCGGACGATTTTGCGGAAAGCTTGCAGGGCAGTTGAGGTGTGAGCCGACTCTGCCCGGCCGCCTGATCCCGAGCGGCGCAAGTGTGTCTTCAGTCCGTCAGGACGGCGATCAGGGAGAAGGAACTCGCGAGCACGAAGGTGCCGGCGACAAGGGACGCGATCAACAACATGGGATGCCTCAAGCGCCACACAGCGCCATTCCCAACGTGCAACGCTTCGCTCAGTTGCCTGCGCGCACGGGAGGGCTGCCTTGCAAGGCAATGCTGTTGAAGACTTCGAGCCTTCACACGGGAGCAGACGGTTCAGCCCCGCCCCGATCGGTTCACGGGACGGGGGAACCCCGGATCTCACCAGCGAGGCCGATACGCAACGTGGCCCGGGTGTAGGATGGCAGGACTCGGTTAGAAGCACATCACCGCGACGGATGCCGCGGTGTGCCGGAACGGGGCGCTGAGCGGCCTCAGGCCGTCCCGGCGACCTTCTTATGCCCGCGTGCCTTCGGAGCCGCCCCGGACGCCCCTGCGGCCTTGGGCTTCCGACCACGGGTCTTGGGCGCCTCGGAGACTGTCTCGTCGGCCGCGGCAGCCTTGGGAGCTGCTTTACGCCTCTGCTGGCCAAGGCCAAGCGAGCGCGCCAGCTCGGACCGCTGAGCGGAATAGCTTGCAGCGGTCGACGGGTAGTCCGACGGCAGACCGTAGCGTGCACGGTACTGCTCCAACGTCAGGCCGGCCACGGTCAGGTGACGCTTCAGCGTCTTGTAGGGCTTGCCGTCGAGGAAGGAGATCAGCGCGTCCGGGGTGATCGACTTACGGATCTGTGCCGCGGTCGGCTTCTCGGGGCCGGCAGGTTCAGCAGCCGCCCCATTGCTGAGACCGGACAAAGCCGCATGCACGCTGGCGATCACATTGTGCAACTCCGACACCGGCACGTTGTTGTTCGACACGTAAGCCGCAACGAGGTCGGCGGCGAGTTCGATGAAGTTATTGGGTTGAGCTTCGAGTTTTTCGTCCACGACGATCCCTTCCATCAAGAGGATCCACCGCTCCACCCGATGAGGTAGATCGTCAAGGCATACGCATAGGAAACGCACCTCCGCTCTACGAAATTCCGGTCGAACTCACTGTCATATCCGAGCTGAGCGCATCGGCGGGGGGACTACGTGTTGCCAGAGGAACTCCCGTCGCTTCAGCGTTATGCATCTCCTCATTTGGGTGCCATCCCAACCCGATTACGGATCGCGCACCCGACGGTGGAGCCAACCACGACACCATCAGGCTCTAAGACCAAGCTTTGAACACCAAAGTCAATCGAAGCCGCAAGAAACACTCCGATACATTTTCGTGTGTTGTAGGACACGCTGTCGCGAGAACTATCGCAAGGTCTAGCAGTTGCTCCTTTATAACAGGCCGATTCTGATGGGTCGGCTAGGGAGTTCACGGAATGAAGAAAATTGCTTTTGCGTCAACGGCTCTGATTGCAGCCTTGGCTTTCACGCCGGTGACCGCTGATGCCCGCGGCTTCGGCGGTGGCGGTGGCGGTGGCGGTGGCGGCTTCCACGGCGGTGGCGGCGGTTTCCGTGGCGGCTTCGGCGGCGGCGGCGGCGGCTTTCGCGGCGGTATAGGCACACCCCGCGGCGGTTTTGTCAGACGTGGATTTGCCGGCCGCGGCTTCGCGGGTGGCTACGGTCGCGGCGGATATGGTCGGGGACTTGGCTACGGTCTGGCGGGCGTCGGTCTTGGCCTGGGCGTCGGCTACGGCTTAGGCGGCTACTACGGAAACTGCGGTTACGGTGGCACGTACGGGTACGGCGCCTATGGGTATGGCCCAGGCTCGTGCGGCGGGTACTACGGCTACGGGTACTGAACAGCAGCCGCAGGCTTGCGCATGATAATGAGCCCCGGACCGCAGACGCGGCCGGGGCTTTTTTAATGCGCATCGGCCCCGGCTGACCCCATTTTCCGAATGAAGTCTTTCTCCACGGCTGCACCTTGAGTGACGCCGCACTGCCGCGGAGCGTGGTGAAAGCAGCTGGGACCGCCCCGATGGGGCGCCGGGCTGCCTTCTCCTGGAAACCTTATCCGTCGATCATGCGTACAGGTCACGGCAGGATCGCACGATCTTGTGCGAGTCATGCCTTGATTTGGACGAGATATCGGTAGATCTCACGCCAGTAGCGTACATACAGGATAATCGAAGTGACGCAAGAAAACCTGGGGTTAAACCCTGACATACTCGCAATGGCGGGCGAACTGGTAGCGGCTTACGTGTCCAACAACCGCGTGACGGCAACTGAACTTCCCGCTTTGATCCGCACCGTTCATGCGACCCTCAACGGCATCGCGAGCGTGACAGCGGCTGGTGGTGTCAGCACCCCGGACGAAGAAGTTGAGAAGCCCACCGCGGCACAGATCCGCAAGTCGATCCGGCCCGACGGGCTCGTCAGCTTCATCGACGGAAAATCATACAAGACGTTGAAGCGACACCTCACGAAGCATGGGCTCGACCCGCGCGGCTACCGGGCGAAGTTCGGACTGCCGGACGATTATCCGACGACGGCCGCCTCGTACTCGGAGGCCCGGTCTGCTCTCGCAAAAAATATTGGTTTGGGCCGGCCAGGTCGCGCAGCCGCCTGAGCAGCGTAGCTCGATGGCGCCTCGATCGGCGAACCGACGAGGCGACCTTCAAAGCTCCATGCCGCGCGCCGATATGATCCGTCGCGTGGCTTTGACCAACATTTCGTCTGAGAACGGCTTGCGCATAAACTGTGCAGCCATCGGCAGCTGATCCTCGGTCGGCGACGCCAACCCGGATACGATGAGGATCGCGACCTCCGGCCATCGTGCCGCGACCGCTTTCGCTAACGTGAACCCGGTCAACGGCTCGCCGGCCAGATCCACGTCCGCAATCATCGCGACAATCTCGGGTCGAGCGTCGAGATGAGCAACCGCAGCATCTACGCCTGTTGCCTCGGCCACCTCGAAGCCGGCATCACCCAGTGCCGCGACCATCGCCATGAGCTGGACTGGCTCGTCCTCTACGACCAACACGGCTGCTCGCGCCTTAGACTCTACCATGGGCTGCGTTCCCGTGCTCCAATTCTCAGGAACGCAACTGACGCGGATCTCGCCTCACCTGCCAGGTTCACGACTTTGAGTCGCGAACCTGCTCCGTGCCTCAACCTGCCCCATAGCCGCCCTTCGAGTTGCTCGAGCTAGTGGACGGCGGCTTGCCGTCGTAACCGCCGCTCTCAGGCGTGCGGTCTGGCTTTGGATCGGGCAACCCGGGCGAGGTTGGTCCCGCGCTCTCAGCCAGGGGCGGCGGTGCCTTTGAGGGATCGAGCGGATGCCCCGGCGGCTGGGCGCCGGTGGCCTCCGTCTTGGTCGCTGCGTCGTCACTCATGGTGCCCTCGCTCGTGTCCTGTCTGGCGAAGGCGTGCGGGCCACAGGAGTTCCCGCGGTGTGGCAGATCTCTGCGACCAATCGCACCTCGACTTCCACAGCTCACCCTCTTCACCTTCGAGAAGGACAGCGAACGGTGGGACGCTCGCGTCGGGTGTCGGGCGCCCGGCGCTGCGACCTCGGCCGGCAGCTCGCGGCGCAGCCGGCAGCCGCGAAGATCGCGAGCGCGGGACGTCGGACCCGCATCTACCTCGCGACCGCACACGGGAACCTCCGGAGAACGCCCGCCTCCCACCGTCGGCGCGATCCGGCCGACGCGGCGCGGTCCCCGCGTTTCGAGATTCTGACCCCGATCGGTCGCGAGCGGACCCGGCCTGTGATCGGCGATCAACCTGTGCGAAAAATCTCCACGCAAGACCTGCGCGGGCGACCCGCACCGTGACGGTCGCCCGCGCGGGTCGCGCGGTGATGGCCCCGTTCAGGCCTTGGTCGTCAGGGCGGTCTTGGGCATGAGCATGTGGACGCCCTTGTTGCCGTCGACCGTCTGGGTGATGCGCAGGTTCCCGGCGAGCGAACACAGCATGTAGGCCTGGTTGCGGGTCAGCCCGGTGCGGGCGCAAACGTGGCGCACCATCTCGCGCACCGCCTGCCGCATCGCCTCGTCGAGGCTCTCGTGCAGGCCGATCGTCATCAGGTCGGTGGGCGTCTCGGCGAACGGCCACTCGTAGCCGAGGTCCTTGCGCACGGTCAGGCGGAAGGTGCCGGTGAGGCCGGTCTCCAGCGCCGTGATGCAGACCTCGCCGTCGCCCTGCACGCCGTGCCCGTCGCCCGCGTAGAAGCCGGCGCCCGGGTTGTAGACCGGCAGGTAGAGGGTCGAGCCGACCTTCAGCTCCTTGTTGTCCATGTTGCCGCCGAAGCCACGCGGCACCGCGGTGCCGACGCGGCCCCAGGCGGCGGGCGGCGCCGTGCCGAGGATGCCGAAGAACGGGTCGAGCGGCAGCTCGGTGCCCCAGGGCAGCACGCAGACGCCGCGCGCGACGTCGATGTCGGGGTGGATGGTCTCGTACTCGGTGAACTCGTCGGGCAAGGTCCCGAGCAGGGGCAGGATCGAGACGAAGCCCCAATCCTGCCGGAACGCCTGATCCAGGATCTCGACCTGCAGCACGTCGCCCGGCTCGGCACCGCGGACATGGACCGGCCCGGTGACGAAGTGCGGCCCGGGGCCGGGGACGCATTGATCGAGCACCGCGAGGTGCTCGGCCGAGACCCGCGCGGGATCGGGATGCAGCGACTCGCGTCCGCCGGCGGGGAAGGAATGGAGGGTGACCGTGTCCCCGGACGCGATCTCGAGCACCGGCGGCAGCGCGGCGTCGAAGTAGCCGAGCAC
>NZ_JAKSYQ010000061.1:0-2453 GCF_022829665.1 Methylobacterium sp. E-041
GAGCCCTACGCCTCATCCGCCGAGCGGACACAAGCCATGAGCCCCTGGATCGACCACTACAACACCAGCCGAACCCACTCCGCCCTCAGCCGACAGACACCCTGGCAAAGGCTGAACAACCTTCTGGGCAACGACATCTAGGCAAGGCGAGAGCGTCGTCCGATACCAGTCCTGGTTCGGGGACATCTCTCCGATCTCGTCGAAATGCATCGACTGACGCGACCGGACGCATACGGCGTAGCGGTCCGTGAGCATCCTGGCCTTATGGGGTGGCAGACAGTCTTCGAACAGCTGACCGGCCAAGCTCTCGCTCGCCTGCCCGATCTCTTTCTCGGCCGCCCGGTTCATGCCGAAGATGCGGAAACGGGGTCCCGGCTCGACGTCGACCACGAAGATTGGGACGTCGATGTCGTCCAAGCTCAGTGTCAGTGTCACGCCGCGCCTCCAAAATGTCGCGGCGTTGCATTGCGCCGATGATGTTTGAGGAAGTCCTAACAGTCTATGAAACAACAATCGAGATTTTCACGTTTAAGCTGTGAGCTAAAACAAAAATAAATGTTTTTCATTAAATCGAATTTATAAAATACTCGAAGGTCTGTCATTATCATATAATATGCCTGCTTCGAGCCGCCACCCAACGGTATGCGTTGAAAAGTCTTGGCACGCAGCCAGTACATAGCTCAGCGGTGGCAGATCATCGACCGTCTGCCCTACGCTGACGCTGGCCTGATCCCGCGTGTCGAAGCCGAGCGGCTTGCCGTGCTCCACCACCTAGGCCGGGCGCGGCTATGCCTATCCGGCCTGATGAACGCGATCCGCGCATATCCGTCCAACGACGCCGAGGCCGATGCCTGGATCAGGGCGCATGATGCCGAGACGAACCAAGCCGGCGAGCATTTGAGGGCCCTCCGCGACATCCGGGAATGCCAGGGGTGGGGGTAGGAGGGCAGTCGCTTGCCCCGCTCGCCGATGGCCTCGGCATCGTCACGAGCGGCGTGCTCTGCGTCACCGGGCCGGAACTGAAAGCGGCCCAGTGGGCGGCAAGACATATCACGGAGCATTGAGATCCGGTCCGCTGGCGGCACTTCAGCTCGCCATGGCCCGCATCTCGGGCGCACCTTCACGAAGCACATAGCCGCGGCCCCAGACGGTCTCGATGTAGTTCTTGCCCCCGCTGGCGTTAGCGAGCTTCTTCCGCATTTTGCAGATGAACACGTCGATGATCTTCACCTCTGGCTCGTCCATGCCGCCGTAGAGATGGTTGAGGAACATCTCCTTGGTGATCGCCGTCCCTTTCCGCAGAGCAAGGAGTTCCAGCATCTGGTACTCCCTGGTCGTGAGATTGATCGAGGTTCCAGCGATCTGGACGAACTTTTTGTCGATGTTGACCGTAAGATCATCGATTGTGACCACGGCCTCTGCATGCCCCTGCGACCGGCGGACGATCGCCTGGATGCGGGCTACGAGCTCGTCCTTATGGAACGGCTTGGTAAGGTAGTCATCGGCCCCGAAGCCAAGGCCCTTCACCTTGTTCTCGATGCTGGCCATGCCCGACAGGATCAGGATCGGCGTCTTTATCTTGGCCAGGCGAAGGCTGCGCAGCACCTCGTAGCCCGACATGTCGGGCAGGTTCAGGTCGAGCAGGATAATGTCGTAATCGTAGAGCTTGCCGAGATCGATCCCCTCCTCACCGAGATCGGTGACAAAGGGATTGAACCCTGCCGTCTTGAGCATCAGTTCGATGCTCTGCGCTACCGACGCATCATCCTCGATCAGCAGAACCCGCATCGTCCAACCCCGAAAAATCTAAGAAACCCCTAATGCGATATCCCTAACAAAAGCTTGACGCTCGATTTGGCATGTCGTTATCTAAACCGAGAGGTCTTCCAAGGGTAATAGTATGACTGATGGTGCGATGCTCGTTTCGGGGCGCGATGAGTTCGAAATGACGGCCGACCTTGTCGCCGCCTACGTCTCGAACAACCGAGTGTCGTTAAGTGAGCTGCCTGGTGTGATCGCCTCCGTGCACGCAGCGTTGTCCAGCCTTGGCCAGGAAGAAACAGCCGAGCCCGCCGTCGAGAAGCCTACGCTCGCCCAGATCCGCAAGTCAATCACCCCCGACGGCATGGTCAGCTTCGAGGATGGTAAGACCTACAAGACGATGAAGCGCCACCTCACGCTTCGCGGGCTCACACCGGAGAGCTACCGCGCGAAGTACAGCCTGCCGTCTGACCACCCCATCGTGTCCGCCGCCTACTCGGTCAAGCGATCCGACCTGGCGCGTGCACTCGGCCTCGGCCAGCAGCGGCGCAAGGCAGCCGGTTCGGCCGCTGAGACGGGAGAGACGATCTCCGAGGTGGCCTAAGGCCGCTGAGCAACCAATTTTCTGCGCTGGCGTACACCTGCACAGCGCTGCCGCACTCCAGGCGCCTTCTGAACGGCACCTTCGGGTA
>NZ_JAKSYQ010000212.1:0-804 GCF_022829665.1 Methylobacterium sp. E-041
AAGCAGTTCGCGCGGCTGGTGGACGCGTCGGAATCGACGTTCCAGGCCACCGCGCGGCGGGTGGGCGACGCGGCGGTCTTCGCCCGGCCGGCGGTGATCGCGGCAGCGGAGTCGCGCTTCATCGTGGCCGAGCAGCTGGCGCAGGCCGGGATGTCCGCCGACATCATCCTGGAGCCGGAGGGGCGCGACTCGGCCGCCGCCGTGGCGGTGGCGGCCTTGCACGCGGCCAAGGCAGACCCGGAGGCGGTGGTGCTGATCATGGCCGCCGACCACGTGATCGGCGACGTGCCGGCCTTCGCCGCCGCCGTGCGCGCGGCGGCGGTCGGCGCGCGGGCCGGCTACACCATGACGCTCGGCATCGAGCCGACGCGCCCGGCGACCGATTACGGCTACATCCGCCGCGGGGGGGCGCTGCCGGAGGCCGAGGGCGCCTTCGCGGTGGCGCGCTTCGTCGAGAAGCCGGATGCGGAGGGCGCCGCCGCGCTGATCGCGGAGGGCGCCCTGTGGAACTCGGGCTACTTCCTGTTCCGGGCCGACCTGATGCTGGCCGAGCTCGAGGCGCACGCGCCCGCGGTGCTCTCCGCCGCCCGCGCGGCGCTGGAGCGGGCCGGCGTCGACCTCGACTTCGTCCGCCTGGACGCGGCGGCGTTCGGGCAGGCGCCCAAGATCTCGATCGACTACGCGGTGATGGAGCGCACGACGCGCGCCGGCGTGCTGCCGGTGTCGTTCCCGTGGTCGGACGTCGGCACCTGGGACGCGGTCTGGCAGGTGCTGCCGCAGGACGCCGCCGGCAACGCGGTGCGC
>NZ_JAKSYQ010000062.1:0-479 GCF_022829665.1 Methylobacterium sp. E-041
GGGCGGATCTGGGACAACGACGGCTCCTGCGTCCGTCTTCGCCCGGAACACCGCAATCACGTGTGGTCGTATGACTTTGTCGAGGCGCGCACGCATGACGGGCGCAAGATCCGGATGCTCAACGTGGTCGTTGAGTTCACACATGAATGCTTAGCGATCCGGGTCGCCCGCAAATTAAAGGCGATCGACGTCATCGACGTGCTCTCGGACTTGTTCATCCTGCGTGGCGTGCCTGGCCATATCCGTTCGGATAACGGCCCGGAGTTCGTTGCGAAGGCCCTCCAAGCTTGGATCACCGGCGTCGGAGCAAAGACGGCCTACATTACACCAGGCTCACCGTGGGAGATGGCGTAATCGGTCCTGAGTCGCGCATGCTTGCAGGACCGATCCACTGATCCGGAAGGGCTGCTGCCATGCTCCACTATGTTGGCCTCGATGTGTCTCTCGACCAAACCAGCCTCTGCATGCTCGATGCGGCC